>JACZUZ010000165.1 GCA_022572905.1 Candidatus Zixiibacteriota bacterium
GCCTATCTCAAGTGGGCGAATCTTGACCTTGAACAGAAAAATCCCGCCGCGGCGCTGCCCAAATACAGAATGGCCCTGAAACTAAATCCGAAGATGAAGCAGGTCTGGTATAGCATGGGGGCTTGTCACTATGAGCTCAAGTCCCCACTCGACTCTGCCAGGTTTTACCTAGGGAAAGCCCTTGAGATGGATCCCAACATGGAGCAGGCCCGAAAACTTCTTGAAATTATGGGAATTGAAGAGCAAATTAGAGGTTCTCGAAGATAGTCCGCTCAATAATTTCCTGGAAGACAACCGGGAAATCTCCCGCAAGATTAACATACCAGCGATATGTATTGTCGTGATTTCGATGTTTGCTAATACGACATTTCTAATATTTAGCCCGGCGTTCTATGACGTAATTCGATCCCGGCAATGACTTGGCGTATTTCTTTAGATCCGCCAGCATCTGTGACATTTCCGCGGCGCGATCAAACGTACGATTACAATTGGTCAGAGCCGCAATACTCAAAGTCAGTAGTCCAAACCTTTCAAATTCGCCGCGACGGTTTCTGGTGACAATTGAACCGCGCTTGCGATCTTCCGGACGATACTGATACTGGACAAGCGTATCAAAAACCTTGATAATTGACTCACAAATCCGATTCACCAAATTATCGGGAATGATGAAAATAAAGTCGTCACCGCCGATATGGCCCACGAAACCTTCGCGACACAAATCGAAAACAGTGTCGCGTATTATTCGCGAAGTCAATCTTATCATTCGATCACCGTAGTAGTAACCGTAATAATCGTTATAGGCTTTAAAATTATCCAGATCGGCATAGCAAACCGCGAACTCCTGATCAAGAGCTAGTTGTCTTTCGATTTCGCGCTCAATAAGAGCTGGCCCAGGTAGCATGGATGACGGATTGACCGAGATATCCCGCTTGCTTCTGTCTGCGATCATCTTCAGTCGCGCTCCAAAGAGAGTTTGACTCCAATCGCCGATCAGGAACTCGTCCGCACCATTTTGGTATGCGGTGACAACGGTGGTTTCCGAAGGTGACGGGTGATACAACGCAGTCGGGGTAATTGAAAGAAAAGCGTTTTGCTTGATCGAGCGGACGAGCTTCAGTTCCGTCGTAAAATCTGAGGCGCCGCCCATCACAATCAAATCAAGCGAAAATCTTTGAGAGGTTTCCAGCAACTCTTCGAAAGTGCGAAAATAATGAAATGAAACCTCATCTTCACCAAAATTACGTTCCAGATGATATACCAGGTCAACGCTCTCTTGTCTGCAGGCGCAATGAATCACTAGTTACTCTCCTGGCCTTGCTTTGATGTGTCACGGGAGGCAGCGGACTTGGAGCTCTCAAGCGGATGAAAATCACGCACAGTGGCCCGCAGGAAATCGCGGTCGGGGTGGGTATATATTTGCGTTGTGGAAATATCGCTGTGTCCCAGAAGCTCCTGGGCCACCCGCAGATCCGCGCCGCCTTCCAGAAGATGAGTTGCGAATGTGTGTCTGAATGTATGAGGTGAGATGATCTTGTTTATTCCGGCTTTGTTTGCGATCTGTCGTATGGCTTTGAACGCTCCGATTCGTGTCAAAGGTTTTCCGAGGCGATTAACAAACACTTCCTCAATGTTTTCGTCAACGCAAAGCTTAGGTCTGGCTTCGTCAATGTAACTTCGCAACGCTATTTTCATTTTCGATCCGATAGGTGTCAGGCGCTCTTTACCTCCCTTGCCCTTAATCATCAAGAGGTCGGCCTCCCAGACAACTGATGACAATTTTAGGCCGACCGCCTCCGAAATACGCAGACCTGCGCCATACAAAGTTTCGAGCAAAGCTACATTCCGCAATCCCAGCGGCGTTTCTGTGTCTGGCTCTTTGAGCATGCGCTCGATCTCTGTCACGCTCAAAGCGCCCGGATGATAGCGCACAAGCTTGGGCGCTTTTATTCTCAGAGCTCGACTTGCGATCTGCGGGTTGAGGCTTTTTATGTAGTCCAAAAACCCGCGCATAGTAGAAATTTTCCGCGCAACGGTTGTTGGCCGCAATCCTCGTCTTTCCAGATCGCGCAGATATCCGCTCACTTCGCGAGCTTCGGGAATTTTGCCAGGCTTAATGCTGGCGGAGGCAAGGAACTCATCTATGTCCTGCTTGTAGGCTTGGACCGTATTCGCGGCGAGGCCCTTCTCCAGATCAACGTAAGCTAGATAGTCTGCGGCTGACCTCTTCAGATCAATCGATTCCTTTAGAATTGGCTTAGTCATTGGGTTTCGTCATTGGTTGTCGCGCTATCTTGTTCTCTCTCCATATCTGTGGGAAACTGCCAGAGTCACCGCCCCGGCAATAGAGGCCCCGCCCAAAAGGGCCACACGCGCTAACTCAGATATGGTAGCTCCGGAGGTTATTACATCATCTACCAAAATTACTCTCTTTCCTTCCAGAAAGTCGCCATTAAGCTGAAACGCCCCCGAGATATTGGCCAGCCGCTGGTCGGCGCTCAATTTGGTCTGGTCCTTGGTTTTTTTCACTCGAGACACCGCCATTGGGCAAACCTCTATCTCAAAGGCCCTGGAAATAGTATCGGAAACCGTGAGGGCCTGATTGAACCCGCGCCTCCTCAAAGCGCTGGAATGCAGGGGGACAGGAACCAGGGCGTCAGCTTTTAACCTCTCCAAAGATGACCTCTTGAGTCTGATCAGCTCACGAGAGAGCTCTATTCCCAGCCGTTCGAAGCCGTTGTATTTGAACTCATGAATCATCTCCAGAAGAGGAGACTGATAAATCCCCAGAGCGTAAATGGGGAAATCATGCCTTGTCGTGGCCTCAGCGTGATTTGTACCTGATGATTCCGGAGTGAGAATATCTGAAAGACGGATTTTAGAGTCCAGCCTGAGGGTCTCTAGTTTTTCCCAACATTGTTCACAAATTGGCGAAGAGTTCTTTGTTTGAGCGCTGTCGCAAATAAGACAAATGGCCGGGTAAACCATCTCCAGGAGCGGCTTCAATATCTCCGTAACTCCCTGGATAGCTCGCTTTGATCCGGACAGGCTTTTCTCGCGCGACTTCATACCCGCAGTCTAATACTCGCTTACGGCATGTCGCAATTAGAAACTACAGCGCCCTTTGAGACAAAATCTCAAAATACCTTCAATCCGAACCGCAAAAAGAGGAGCAAGCCGGAAAGTCTCGCAAGAAAAGAATTAATCGCACTTAGATTGGGTTATCAGGCGAAGTAATTAGTCGGAGTGGTCTTGCCCCTGTTCACGTGACCTTTCAACCGAGATCACGCCCGGAACTTTTCTTAATCTTAGAAATAGTCGCTCCAAATGGGCCAGATTGTTTATCTCCACAGCAAAATATCCGGTCGCAGTGGTTTCAGACGCCTGCATTTCCGCGCCGCGCAAATTTGAGTCAGAGTCTGATACAACCTGCGTAATATCTCTTAGAATATTTTTGCGGTCGATAACAACAATTTCAATTCGCACCAGGAATGATTGTCCGGGAGCCACATCCCAGGTAACCTCTACCTGCCGTTCGGGCTCTCTCATCAAATCGCTAAGATTAGAGCAATCGGAACGATGTAAAGTAACGCCGCGTCCGCGAGTTATAAACCCGATCACCTCTTCGCCCGGCACAGGTTGGCAACATCCCGCGAATCTAAACATCATGTTTGAGTGGCCTTGAATTTTTAGTCCATGAGATTCGCGTGACTTGCGAACCAATTCCTGCACATTCTTGTCGCTTAGAGATTGCCTTCCAGGCTGGGGCGATAACTTGGAAACGACCTGCGTTGGTGAGATATCACCATTGCCAATCGAAGCGTACAGGGCGTCAATCGACTTCAGCGAGACTCGCTGGGCTATGTCTTCCAGCTCCTGATCGGATGGCGAATCGAGTTTCAGTCTTTGAAGCTCGCGTGTCAGTAGCTCTTTGCCCAGATTAACCAGCCGGTCATGTCCGCTTTGTTTGAGCCAGCGTTTTATTTTTGTTCTGGCTCGTGAGGTTACCACAAGTTTGAGCCAGTCCTGCGAGGGACGCTTGTTCGGATTGGTCATAATATCGATGATATCTCCGGATTTTAGCGTCGTGGAAAGCGGCGCTATGCGATTGTTAATTCTCGCGCCGGAACACCTAGCGCCAACTTCGGTGTGAACCGCGTATGCAAAATCCAGCGGAGTCGCTCCCCGGGGCAAATGAATAATCGTTCCCTTCGGAGTGAAGACATAAATATCTTCCGCGAACAAATCAACCTTAAGATATTCCAGAAACTCTGATGGCTCATTCATTTCTTTTTGCCATTCGAGAACATCTTTGAGCCACATCATTTGTTTGTCACCGCGATCAAAGCTCTGTTTGCCTTCTTTGTATAGCCAGTGCGCGGCGATTCCATTCTCAGCGACATAGTGCATGCGCTTTGTGCGAATTTGGATTTCAATCGGTTTGCCATTTGGGCCAACCACGGTAGTGTGTAGTGACTGATAGCCGTTTGGCTTGGGATTGGCTATGTAATCATGAAAACGCTCCGGAACGGGCTTCCAGAGAGAATGTAATGTCCCCAGAGTGTGATAACATTCATGAACAGACGAAACGATTATTCGAATAGCGGAGAGATCATACATTTCCTCGAATGGCACTCCGCGCACTTTAATCTTGCGATTGATAGAGTCCAGATGTTTGGCGCGTCCATATACATTCGATTTGATTTTCTCTTTGGAGAGAGCCTCTTTGATAGGTCCAACTACCGAGGCGATGAACTTCTCTCGCTCTTCGCGCGTTTCGTCAAGGCGGTTCGCCAACTCCTTAAATACTTCCGGTTCGAGATACTTTAGCGATAAGTCCTCAAGGATAATCCTGGCCTTGGCGATACCAAATCGATTCGCCAGAGGCGCATATATATCCCGGGTTTCCTGCGCGATGCGAAGCTGTCTTTCTCTGGGTAAACAGTCCAGAGTTTGCATATTGTGAACACGATCGGCCAGCTTGATAAGAATCACTCGAATATCTCTGGCCATCGAAAGCAACATCTTGCGGAAGAAATCCATTTGTTGTTCTTCGCGTGACCTGACTTTGATCAAACTAATTTTTGTCGCACCGTCTACGAGCTGCGCAATTTCGCTTCCGAATTCTTTGGTCAAATAATCGATGCCAACTTCCGTGTCTTCAATGACGTCGTGAAGAAGTCCCGCCGCTATAGTTGCGGAATCCATGTGCCACTCGGCCAGAATGTGAGCTACTGCAAGGCAATGCTCCATATACGGAGCGCCCGAATCTCGCGATTGTCCCTCATGCGCTTTCGAACTGAATTCAAAAGCGCGCCGAATCAATGGAATATTGACATTGGCGTTTTGCGCCTCTACCTCTATGATAAACTCAGCTAAATTCACTCTTACACTACCTTGTCACCCTTGTCACCCTTGTCACCCTTGTCACCATGGTCACCCCAGTCACAGCCATGCCATTACCACAGCGCAACTACGTTTGGACAGCGGCCAGGCATTTCTTAATCGTCAAAAACACTTTTTCTATCGAAATAGTTTCGATCATTCCT
>JACZUZ010000166.1 GCA_022572905.1 Candidatus Zixiibacteriota bacterium
GCAATGCGCGGGAGTGACGCAATTGTCGGTGCGCTCAACAATCGCTACGGCGGGTTCTTTAGTATGAATGTCAACTGTATCTAGCGGCTGATACAACGTGGAGATCGGTTTGTTTGCGGCCCGCACCACCAACATTTCACCATTGGTAATTCCGCCTTCCAGCCCGCCGGCGTTGTTTGTCTTGCGGTAGAATCCGCCCTTGCGCGGATCGCCTCCCTTTTCATAATAAATCCGATCATGAACTTCAGACCCGCGCATCTTGGCCGATCTGAATCCCATTCCGATTTCAACTCCTTTGACAGACTGAATTGACATCATCGCGGCGCCCAGGCGCGAGTCAAGACGCGTATCCCACTGGCTGAAACTACCCAGCCCGGCTGGCAATCCGGCCACAAGAATTTCATATACGCCACCCAGAGAATCTTTGGCCACAATCGCCTCTTTAATTGCGGCGACCATTTCGGCTTCTTTGTTTTTGTCAACACAGCGAACCTCAGACTCTTCGGACAGCTCCCTGATTTTGGCCAAAGACAAATCGGGAGTTTCCAGAGACACATTTCCGATTCGAGTGACATGCGATGCGAATTCTATTTCAAAGTTAGATAGAAATTGCTTGGCGATTGCTCCGCAGGCCACGCGGGCGGCTGTTTCGCGAGCCGAGGCGCGCTCCAGCACGTTGCGCAAGTCATGCTCATGAAATTTAATAGCTCCGGCCAGATCGGCGTGCCCCGGACGGGGACGGCGATTATCGAAAGCAAGTTTCCATTTCTTGCCGGTCAATTCTTCGCTAGGCGGAAACCGCGGGTCCATGATTTCGGTCCAGTTTTCCCAATCGCGGTTGCGAATAACAAATGAGATCGGCGACCCGAGAGTTTTCCCGGAGCGAATTCCCGACATAGCCTCCACTTGGTCGCTTTCGATTTTCATCCTAGCGCCGCGGCCATAGCCCTTTTGACGACGCTTTAACTCGAAATTTATTAGATCAAAATCAATGGAGACTCCGGCAGGGCATCCATCGAGAATGCAGGTCAGTCCCGGCCCATGCGATTCGCCTGCTGTGAGAAATCGAATCATGAACGCAAAGTACTCCCAGATTATTGAAAGTCAATTTTGAAGCGTGGCGCGGATGGTTAATTCTGCAAAGAAAGGTCAGAAATAGCTCTCTGCGCTTTATCAAGCGCGAGCGTTAGTTGTTCGATACGAAAAGGCTTGTAGAGGACTTGATCAACGCCGGAGAGCCGCAGAGTTTCGTCATCGAGCTTGTCGCCCCAGCCTGTTATAAAAATAACATATGCGGCCGGGCGCAGGGCCTTGACGCGCGCGGCGACATCCCAACCCGAAAGCTCTGGCATCGCTATGTCCGACAGAATGATATTATAATCATCGCGCTCAAATCTTTCCAGAGCCTGTTCCGGATTTGAAAAAGTATCGATTGTGTATCCAAGAGACTGACACATCCCCTGCAGGAGATCGAGAATCATAGGTTGATCGTCAATAGCCATGATTCTGGGCAAAGTTTTCTTCGGCTTCTGCGAGGCCGCGTTTTCAGGAGTCGTTGCAGTTACTTTCTGTTGTATCGATATATACTGAGGATCACCATCGCGCGCATCCAGGGCCACTTCCAACTTTAGTTCTTTAAGTGTATCAAACAAGGCTGTCGGCAGAGACGGATGCTGAGCGGAGCTCGAGCTTACGTAGATCCCGAATTCCAGAACTCGCGAAACAGCTTTCCGCCCTTTCTTGAGTCTGTTGATGTCCAAACAAATATATTCACCGCTCTGATAAGTCGAGACTGTTAAAACTTCCTCCTCGGCGGCGAATCCGGCAAAGGTGCGCATTACTTCTTCAACAAATCTGTCAACACTTCCCTGTTCTGCCGAAAGAGTAAAATCTACCGGAAGATCGAACCGGATTTCCCGCGCTCTACCTTCAACAAGAAGAATTGTACCACCGACCAGACGTCTCCGGGCGAACGACTCAAGAGCGCTTTTCAGAGATACTACAGGCTGAATCGAGGTGGCGTCCGGTTTTATTTCGGCTTTATTCACTGGTCGCTGACGCAACGCCCCGGATCGAACAATTTCGCCCGCCCGCTCGACGCATTTCTCGGCGGCGCTGAGACGTTCGATCAGATCGGGAACAAGCGCTCCGTCCATGTTCGCCAATTTCGTAAGTTGTATTTCTCCGAGAGCAACAGAGAGTTCATTGTTGAGATCATTAATGGCCAGATCAAATTCTGCGCCACTATCTCCTGCCGTTGCATCTGCCGAAATAGATGGGCCGCGCCTACTGTTCGCAGACGTTAATGAATTCTTGAGTGTGAAAAAGGCTGTCATAAATTCGAGAGTCTGAGCGATTTCTGCGACATCGTTTGTGTTTTGCAAGTACACGGCCAGTGCGAATTGGGCGTGGCCGGGAATTTCAAGCGGGGCTACGATTTGGGCTTTGGGTTCTCCCAGCGACGAAAAGCGCTCGCCAAAGATTTCACGATTCGGCGCGCTGTATTCGGCAAATAGCTCATCCATGCGTAAAGCGCCCTTTTCGCTGGAAACAACTCCAAGGGAAACCGCTCTACCTATTTGTCCCTCGCCGGGTGAAATAAGCAATCCTCGAATGGCCTGACTTGAAATACCATGACTGTGGGCCGGGAGAATTCCAATGTCGGGCTTGTAATCAAAAAGAATCGCGCGTGAATCCTCTGGAAGTGTCTTAATCAGATACTTAAAGAAATTCCGGGCGCCTCTCTCGGGATTGTCCGTCAATTCTTTCTCACGCAAAAGCTCAAGCGCATTATGAATTGATCTGCTATTTATTTGCGAAAGTTTTTCGCTCTCGCGCGATCTTATCAAAAATGAAATAAGCGAAGCTGTCAAACCAATTGCTGACACATCAGACTTAGTCAGGGAAAGCTCTCCGGAAGAGTTCCAGATAATTAGGCCTTTCTTGAGAGAGTCGTTATCAAACGTCCCCAATCCGGCGACAAGAGCGGTTGTAATCTTTTGATTTGTTACGATCTTCGGAACAAGCAGATTTGGTCTTGAAGCGCTTTCTGAAGTTTCCTTTTCACGATTCAACAAAACCAGCGACTGTCGCTTGAGAGCCTGTTTTATTGCAAAAGTGTATCCCGGAGTCAGAGGAGGGAAGCCTGCCGAGGTGGCGGGCAGACTAAGTGTGTCGTTTAATGAATCGAGTTCCAGGAAAGCCACTTGATCAGCGCCGCCTACCCCCATTAATTCTTCACAGATTCGGCGATAATCGCTCCGGTTTTCCAGACAATCAACAATGACTCTCAAACGCTCCCGCCAAGCTCGGAATTCCTCAGAGCGTTCCTCGGATTTGCGTCGTTCGCGAAGCAATTCTCCGCGAAGCCGGGTAAGTTGAAACTTTTCAGAAATAGAGACGCACAGTGACTCAGCTATAGCGATAGCCGCTGGGGTAAGCGTTGCCGACCCTTCTCTCAGCGCGAGAGCCATTCCCAGAGGTTTCCCGGCGTGTACGAATGGCAAAATCACACAAGATATCGTCCTGCCTAAGAAATCAATTTCGATTTGTTCGCTTTGCGAAACTGTCGATTTGAGGCTCTCCAATAGAGCCACCGAGAGAAGCGGACTGCCGCTTTGTAAACATTCCGAAACCGCCGGAAGCCTTAGCGGTATCCGCTCAAGGTAGAATTGCTCCTTGTCAGATAAACCCTGCGCGGCGACAAGAGCCATTTGCGAGTCGTTTTCATTGTAAATATAAATGGCGCCTTTGGCCCCATCCAAAATCTCAAGCGCCGTTTGCAAACTGAGACCCGCCATTTCCACAAACGGAAACGGCTGAGACAACGCGCCTCTCAGGCGTTCCAACTTGAAATAATTCTCGCTGGACGATGCATGCGGAGTTTCGCCAGCTAATTGCCCGGTGACGCTCTCTGTGTCGTCTCCCAGGGAGTGTCCTTTGAAATCGCCGTTAATAATCGACCAGATCAGAATACCCGAACCCACAAGCGCCAGAACAATTAGCGCTCCATTCAATACGGGATAAACCGCCGGGACAAACCAGAGCGAGAAATTATCGAATGCTTTCAGCCAGTTTATTAACGCGGCCAGAGTAAGAGCTCCGCCGGCGACAGACAATCTCAACCTCTGCGCCGAACTTGCCAATCGCCAGTTAGCGCGGTTTGATACCAGCGAATAAAAAATGAATGAGGATAACGTGAGAACAAGCCAAATGAACCCGAGAATTTGTTCGCTGCTCAAGCGGCCGCCTCCTGAGAATTGTGTCCATTGGATAACGTCACAGGCTTGAAGAGACCAATCGGGCGATAGCTGGACTCAGAATTGATCATTTCGCCGTGAAGAGTCCATGAGTCAGCCTGCTTGATCTGGATATTCACGACAGACCCGATCAATGATTCACTCCCGCGAAACAACGCCGTCTTGCCATGAGGGGTCTTGCCCTTCACAACCGATTTATCGCGGCGACTAAATCCGTCAACCAGAACAGCGCGCGATTTGCCGATCTCTCCCTGATTTTTCGTGTAGCTTATTTCCTTTTGAAGGTCTATCAATCTGGTCAGTCTTTCGATTTTCGTTTCTTCGGTAAGGTCATCGGGGAATTCTTTTGCGGCCCTGGTGCCTTCTCTCTCAGAATAACGAAACATAAATGCGGAATCATATTGAATTTCTCGAAAAGCGTCGAGAGTTTTCTGGAAATCATCCTCGGTTTCCGTCGGAAAACCAACAATTACATCCGTAGTCAGGGCAATTTCCGGACAGCGCTCGCGTAGCTTGCGGACCATATTGCGATAATGGTTCATTCGATAGCACCGCGACATTTTTTCCAGAATTCTATCCGAGCCGGATTGAAGCGGTAGATGGATGTGCGGCATAAGTTTTGGCTCGTTGGCGTGGGCGTCGATTAGTTTAAGCGAGAGGTCCTTGGGATGGGGACTCGTGTAGCGTATGCGTTGAATATCCGTTTCCGCGGCTATGCGCAGAATCAAATCGCTAAAATCGCATTTCCCGTCCCGATATGAATTCACATTCTGACCCAGAAGGGTCAGCTCCCAAACTCCGTCAAGGGCCAGTTTTCGAGCCTGATCCACCAAATAATTGGACGGATGATATACCTCCCGTCCGCGAACATAGGGCACAATGCAAAACGCACAGAAATTATTACAACCCCGCGTAATTGTCATGTAGGCGCTGAACGGCTGTGTGCGCACAGGTGGAGCGTCGTCGATGTGCTCGTGCCCAAAGCGTGTATGCACTTCGGGGATTTCGGTCTTTTCAGCCAGTATATCCGGCAAATCGAACATCCGGTCAGTGCCGAGCACAATATCAACATGAGGAACGCGTTTGAGTATTCTTTCGCCCAGTCTCTGCGCCATACACCCAACCACCGCAATATTGAGATCAGGGTTTTTCTTTTTGAGCGGTTTTAGCCCCGCCAGACGACCGAATGCGCGTTCTTCCGCTTTCTCGCGAATGGAACAGGTGTTCACTATGATCAAGTCGGCCTGGTCTTCGCTCAGGCAAACCTCATAGCCATTG
>JACZUZ010000167.1 GCA_022572905.1 Candidatus Zixiibacteriota bacterium
ATTTGAAAATTTCGGCTCTCACTTGCTTTCTGGCCGTTGCGTTTCAGATTGTGATAGGCGCAACAGGAATCCGAGCTGCGGAGCCTCTCCTGGCCCCTTTCGTGTGCAACCATAATCAACTTAGGCAAGAGTTCTACCCGGAGGATTCAGAGGGTTCGCTGGCAGAAGCCCAGGCCTGCCCGCAACTCTTTACCTGCTCAGTACCGACTAGACGCCATCTGTGGCGGGTGACATCTAATCCCCCTCCCATATATATCCGGTTGATGTTTCATATCATCGCCGAGGACGACGGTTCCAATCCTGCTGTTACTCCGGAGTTTGTGGATTCACAAGTTGTGCAGTTGAATGCCGATTATCTTCCATACGGAATTCAATTCTTTCACTATACTCGAATATACAACTCCACCGAGTATCGTGTTTTTCCCGCGCCGAGCTTTTTCTCGGCGGACCAAATGAAACTGGATGTCTACCTCGATCCGCATCTACAATTCAACATCATCGTGACCGAACTGACAAACCCGGGGAATTCATGGGCGCCCAATCCCGATCTCGGAGATCCGTATGGTTTTGGGGCCGGGTTGATGATGTCACTTGTTCAGTTTGATTAGCCGCGGCACATAATCACACACGAAATCGGCCATGCCTTCGGATTGGCGCATCCACAGGTCGGATATGTCAACTTCTCATGTGGTCATGCTTGCTCCGAAAACCTATTAACCGGTTCTACAAATTTCAACGGCGATCAATGCGCAGATACGCGCCCTCAACCGTCAACGTTCGGTCCTACATTTACTGGAATTGATGTCTGCAGTGGAATGCCGTGGCCGGTTATTCCCGCAACAAATCACATGAACTTTTCTGAAACATCAAAGACTGGGTTTTCGTTGCAGCAGGCCGCACGGATGCGTTGTTATATCGATAATCAAGAGATTAATTGGGTGGCGGGAGTGACGTTCAACAGCGGCGATGTCTTATTTGGCGCCGACTCTTTGGAAGTGTCACTTACATCCGAAAGTGACATCACCGTTAACCAATGGCGTTGGTCATTCGGCTACGGTGATTCAGCATTTGTTAGCAATCCAACACATGTCTTTGGTCCCGGGTTGCACGCGGTAACCGCTGAAGTTGAAACAGATAGCGGAACGTTTGCTTTCCAACGTACGGATTTTGTGGCCGTGCATTCCGACAGCGTGAGAGCGATTGACGCCGAAGGTATCAGGGGTGAATCCGTACGTGTTGATTTGTATGCTCGCAATTACATATCAGTCACATCAATGTGGATTCCTTTTGTCTGGAGCGGGCCTCTTGATATCACTTTTGACTCAGGCAATGTAGCCGGGTTGCGCACTGAAGGAATGAACGCGAGCCTGGTCAACATCGATCCGAGCAACAAGAGGGGACGTTTCGCTATCATCGCAGTTGGCGATACAGTAATCGAGCCCGGTAGCGGGCCAGTTCTCTCGCTTTACTTCACCTTGCCAGACACGTTGGACACGACTTCCACGCCGATATTAATTAAGAAGTGGTCAAATAATGAGCTAATTTTCTTTACGCAATTCGGATCCGGATTCTATTTTCCCACAGGTTCGGGCGGAACTCTGAGCATAGATTGTTGCTCTAATCCGGGCGACGCGGACGATGGTCGTGATGTCAACATTGGCGACGCGAGTTTCATTGTGACGTATATCTTTCAAGGTGGCGCTACCCCGCCATGTTGTGATCAAAGTGACGCAGATGGAAGCGGAGACGTTAACATCGGAGATGCGACATTCATCGTAAAATACATTTTCCAGGGTGGCAACGCGCCTCCACGCTGTGATCAAGCGGATGCAGATGGAGGTGGCGATGTGAACATTGGTGATGCGACTTTCATTGTGAAGTTTACCTTCCAGGGTGGTGCGGCTCCAACTTGTCCAAGTCCAGGAAATCTGGTGTGTTTGTAGATACGAATGATGTGAACACTCTGATGCGTTTGTTTCTATCCAGTTGATGAACTCGTCTTCCAGTCAAGCCGTGTATCAACTAAGGTATTTTTCCAAAAATGTTCTCGTTTTACGCATTTTCACGTGTTGCTAGCATTATTTACATCAATTAAGCCTTCTTGGATTCCGTAAACCTCATAGAATTCAACAACTTCAGTCGAAGACATACTTTTTAGAAACTCGTCTCGTAAGGCCCGCTTTATCGTATCCTCAAGCCATTCAATGGCTTACAGATAGGGCCTTATGTTCAGTATCAAAATCTGAATTGATTTTTGTACTTTGCTGAGTAATTCAATCTAGAGCGTTTCCCATAACTAATTGGTAAGGCTATATTACTGGCGCTATGATTGGCAAAAAGATACATCACTACAAAATCCTCGAGAAACTCGGCGCGGGTGTAATGGGGGAGGTATATCTGGCGAAGGCATTGTTCCTCATGATCTGCATAGGGTCTTTAGGCACAGGTTGTACAAAACTAGCTAAGGTGACTGGTGAAGAAATGTTCTCTTCGACGCGAGTGACTGTATCTCATAGGGGTTCAGGTGAGATTGTTGCAATCCAAAAGAAATCAGGCGAGCGGCTTGAATTCGATTCGACCAGCATGGTTACTCAATCAGAAAATGGATTTAGTTGGACCACAATAGATCAAACCGACATGAAAATCCTGGCCAGAAACGTAGCCGGTATTTTTGTGCGCAGAATGGTGAATTGCCGGGAAGAGATTGTCAGAGAGAAACTAAAGTTTGTGGGCTACCACCGAAGTATGGGTTTGAAACCCTCAGAACTCGGCTTTTTCAAGTCGGAATGTCGCATTTGGGTGGATAAACATTTGGTTAGTGAAATTATAGTTAATCATGTTGGGAAAGTCCGGGCAGGTGAAAGCGGATTAGACTTTGATTGCGGGGACAGTATTTGGGTTGGTGTGAGCGGCTCCGGGAACACAATTCGTTTTTCGACTTCAGATATCACTGAGCTTCGCTTTCGAAAGACAAACTGGCCGGCGACAATAGGTTTGGGTCTGGCGGTCGCGGCGGTCGCGGGCATCATTACAGCTGTGATTTACTGCAATACTAAGCCTTACGGGTGCCAAGTTGGTTCTGGTCTTAGTTTGCTCTGAATTTTGGTAACTGACGGACTATCTCAAGAGGCCTGTTTTTCAAAATACCGGTCTCTTCCATCCGGCCGAAAATCCGGCTTGATTGTCCACAGGGAACGCCCAATGAACTAAGGATAAAGGGAGAAATGATGCGCATGATAAGCCTCTCGGTGGACTTATGCAAAAAGTTCGATAATCGTCCACAAAGGAGAGGGTATCAGAGACTTCAAGCAGCCAAACTCGTGACTACCCAGTTGACGAACTCGTCTCGTAGACCCCGCATTATTGTATCTTCAAGTTATTCAATAGCTTACAGGCAGGGGTATATATTCAGCATCGAAATCCCTCTTGGCTCTTACGCTTTGCTGAGTAGCGCATCTTAGAGCGTTTGCCCATAATAAGTGGGTAGAGCTATACTGTTTGAGTCATGATCGGCAAACAAGTTCATCACTATAAGATATTGGAAAAGCTCCGTTCGGGCGGGGTGGGCGGTGTCTATCTAGCAGAGGACACTAAGCTAGAACGCAAAGTCGCGCTTAAGTTCATCTCTGAAAATCTAACTGCAGACGAGGATTTTGTTAAACGCTATGAGCGCGAAGCCAAAGCGATCGCGAAGCTTAATCACACCAATATTGTAACTATTCACGAACTCGGGGAATTTGAAAGCAAGCTGTACGCAGCGCTAGAGTACATCGAACGTCAGTCCCTTGATAAACTGATCAAGAACGAGTCCTTGAGTATTGAAGACACAGATGAAACAATATTTTTGTTACATTTCCAGCTGGATAGCGATAATTTGAAAGTTTAGGTATCGAACATCCGAGCTAATTTCTGAAGAAATGAGTTATTCATTGATATTATTTATGTGACTTTACTTTTCGACAATCATACATTAGCTAAAGTGGTCAGGATCCGGGGAGGAAACCACTTAAGGCAATAGGAAAACTACAAGAAGCTCTTTTCAATCAAAGAAAATCGTGTCTTAACTTTCGGTAAATCTTATCTATATTCATTTCACTACTGACATCTATCAGGTTAGGATAAATGATTCACAAAGTGGCTAACATACTTGCAGGTGACTTCGGGGGAACCAAAACCGATCTGGCTATATTTTCTTCAGAGGCGGGTCTGGAAGCGCCGCTGGCGGAGGCAACCTTTTTGAGTGCTGATTTCCCAGATCTCGAAACACTCGTTCGTACGTTCCTTGCTCAGGTCAATGTCAAGATTGAACGAGCCAGTTTTGGTGTGGCTGGCCCCGTGGTTGGTGGCCAAGCCACAATCACCAACTTGCCATGGGTCATTGACGAGGCTCAACTAAGGGAGACGCTTGGTTTGTTGTCTGTACATCTCCTGAACGACTTGGTTGCCGTCGCAGAGGCTGTACCCTTTTTGGAGCCGAATGACCTGTATACTCTTAATGAGGGCGAACCGACCAAAGGAGGGACTATAGCTGTAGTGGCGCCCGGGACCGGACTAGGAGAAGCATACCTTACATGGGATGGGAAACGTTACCGTACCCACGCTTCTGAGGGGGGCCATGCCGATTTTGCTCCCGGCGATCAGCTTGAGATGGATTTGCTGCGTCACTTACAGAGTCGCTTCGGGCATGTTAGCACCGAGCGGCTCTGCTCTGGTAAGGGCATCCCCAACATATATGCATTTCTCAAAGAGAGTGGCTACGCAATTGAACCTAGCTGGATGGCCGAACAACTGTCTATGGCGGCAGATCCAACACCTGTCATCGTCAACGCCGCTCTTGACAACCAACACAGGTGCGAACTTTGCACTGCCACGCTCAACATCTTTACTTCCATATTGGGAAGAGAGGTAGGGAATGCGGCGTTAAGATTGCTGGCAACTGGCGGTGTCTACTTAGGCGGTGGCATTCCTCCTCGCATATTGGCCGCCCTAAAGAACGGTCAGTTCATGGAAGCTTTTCTATACAAAGGACGTCTGTCCTATGTGCTTAAACGAGTGCCAATTTACGTCATTCTTAACCGCAACGCGGCAGTACTTGGCGCAGCCCGCTACGGTTTTAAACTGGCGGAATCTGGTTGCTGAAATAAAAAGGAGTCTTTGACCACGGGTTGATGAATGACGATGTGTATAAATTCAAACGCTATGAAGATGCCAGTCTGAGTTACACGGGTATCGACAGGCACAAAGGTGAAGAAGTAGGTCTTTTCGATACTGTCCTAAGCCCTGAAGATTATGCCGCTACATTTGAGAATGTGGAGAAATAAGCGTAGGGTGTACTGAATTTCCACCCGTGGATAGCCGCCAACATCCAACACTGCCAAGTGATGGAAGTGCCCCCCTGTACAAGCCCCTGAGCCTCTCTTATCTCAACCACCCCCGCCTCCAATTCGGGTGTGTACCCCCTGCTGGAGAAAGGATGCTTTCTTGACTCTCCCAAATTTATCACTACCCAATTGAAGGA
>JACZUZ010000168.1 GCA_022572905.1 Candidatus Zixiibacteriota bacterium
GAGTGACCAGCCACTATTAGTTGTACCACTTGTTAAGTTTAGTCTAGCCACCGATTTGAGGCGCTCTACTTAAGGAGCATCATCTTCTGCGAGGCCGAAAAACTTCCCGCCTGCGCTCTGGCGAAATAGATGCCCGAAGCGAAGTCGCTGGCGTCCCAATCAACAACTATTGTTCCAGCCGGGGAGTTTCCGCTAAAGGTTTCCACAGCCTGACCCAGAACATTGTAGACCGTAATTTTCCATTCGGAGCGAATTGGTAAGTCGAGCTTGAACTTAGTACTTGGATTGAAGGGGTTTGGATAATTCTGGTAAAGCGCAAACACACGGGGCAGTGTTGATCCTGTGTATTCGCTTACGTCCGTTTGCAAGCATGCGTCTCCAATTCCGTCATTGTTTGAATCCGCCTGATCGGGATTAAACTGATCGACGCAATTATCGCAAGCATCACCGACGCCGTCATTATCTGTGTCAAGCTGGTCGAAGTTTGCTTCGTTCGGACAATTGTCGGCGTAGTAGGCGATCTTATCCAGGTCACTATCCGTTTCGCGATTAAGAATTTCCCGGGCTTTTGTTATCGCCGTCAGGCGGTCTGTTCCGTGACCGAAGGCAAGTTTCCAGGTGACATATTGCGTGTCGCCCGGATTGAAAGTGAATGGCCCGGCGCTACCCATCATGCGCCGATCAGAAGGGTCGTGATCCAAAAATCCCGTCCCCGTTACGGGATCACCGCTACCGAAGTAACGTGTGGGCTGTTCGTTTGTGGGATCAATCATTGGCAGGCCGGTTTTGCCATCGACACCAGTCATATATCGAAACGATTCGGTTGGTGAGTCCGGATCCGTGCCATTGATGTACTTGAAGAAGGAATACATATTCAGGTTCCTGAATCCAGATACTTCCAAACCGTTCACGATTGCGGTTTCGCCGGCTGAGGGTACAATTGGCCCTTCCAATAATTTACAGGCAAAAGCAGGCGGGCGCGAGCTGTACACCGCATCATTGTTTGTTGCATTGTAACAATAAAAAAGGTCATCTTCGGGATCACAACCGACCAAATCGTCAGTGAAACCTCCAAGATCAGGATCAGACCAAAGGGAAATGTAGAAACTGTCAAGAGTCTTCGATCCCTTATTGATTAACTTGTATCTGATATAAAACGCATTCGCTTCGTTGTTAGTTGTCACTATTTGTTCGAAAGCTGGGGCGGTAAAAGCGAACGTGTCTGCAGGTGAGTTTCCAAAACCCGGAACAAGGATTAATGAGCTCTCTTCGGCGAGAGGTCCGCGAGTTGATCCTCGCTCATCCAGCCACATCATCCACATGGCGTCCCACACAGCGACTCCCGACTGGGCGGAGAAGAAATCGATCGTCCCGCCGGTTCCATCTCCATAATACGTGCCCGTAGGATCATAGTCTGTGTCGAGAATCCAGGTATAATTGAACTGTTGGTCTCCTCCATTTGGAAGCAGAGGACCGAGAATTAGATCTGCGGAAAGATCTGAATGAAGATCCCATTGGCCGTTCGCGTCTCGGTCACGAACTACGACGTTCAATTGTCTCGGATTCGCCGGATCATTTATATCCCATGCTGTGAACGGAATTGGATTGAATCCTTGATACGCTGAGCCAGCGAATGTCTGATACATGAACGCGCTCTGTGTTAGACCACCCGGGTCGTCGACAACATACGGCTCTCCAGTGGTATACTCACCGTCACCTGTTAGGTCAGTGTATGATATCATTGGTCTGAAGCGTATTTCGACTGTCTTATAGTCGGCCGGCAGTACAGTGGTGGCGCCCCAGAAATTAGGCTCCATGAAGATTCCACCAAATAGTAGTTCACCGCCATGATTACCTCCTGTAAACCAACGATCATCCCCAGAATAACCATTGTCCGCCGCCGCAACGGGACTCACATTTAGCGGAGAGGAGGGGGCATAGCTCGAGCTCAATCCTTTTAGGGCATTGGCGACAACGAACACCTGAAGCCCATCGACTATTTCATAGTTACCACCTCCGGACTGATTAGTCTGGTTTGCCAGGGCTGTGTCGCCGGTGGTGATGTTAATGAGATGCCAGACCTGCCCGAGCGTTTCGTTCTCTTCGAATACAACAATGTAGCTATGTCCTGAAAATCCGCTTACGTCAACCACATCAACAGTGACTTTACCGGCGGAAGTTCCACTCAGATGTTGCGCGCTTATCTTCGATCTGAAGGCGATTGTGTCATTTTTTTCGGGTGGATCAAACCCCCACATGGTTTGCTGAACTTCAATACCAATAGGAAGGGTTCCTCCAGCGTCGTTACCGTGGGAGGCGAAATCAGCGTCATTATAGACACACCAGAGTGTCTGGGCGCCCCATATTTTCGGGTTTCCAGCTAAATCAACCGGCGCGCCCTGAGAGACCGGCCAGTCCAAGTAATCTTGATTCGGATTGTCGGCCAGCGAATCGCGATAGAGCTTGTAAACTCTGAAAGTCGGATTATCCGGCTGGAACGTTCCGTCTTTCATCGGTCCCGGAACGCACTCTTCACTGAATTCCGAGATCGTCAAGAGCGTATCTCCGGTCGCCCGATCAACACCGCCAAGCCACACTCCGGCGGCAAAAACTGCAGTTTTGTTTGCCGTGCCATTTGCAATATTCGCCATGCCGTCATACGGGAAAACCACCCCGCCGCCGCCAGAAAGATTCAGGGTTCCGACATTGTCGCGAGCGAATGTGCCTAGATTTGTTACATATGAAAATACGCGATTGGCGTCTATAATGGCGTCTGTGACCGACGTAGCGGCCAGTGAACTGGAACTAGTTGACACAGCTTTCCCGCTGGAATCGACGCGCGGGCGTGAGTCGGCAGAGTTGACCAGAGACAGAAAGAAGATTGAAAGAGCTACCCACATAGTCGTCGATCTGACTTTATAAATTCTCATCATCTTATATCGCCTTTCGGAAAAATTCATGTCGCGGCGTTCTTGTTCGCTTTTATCTAGCTATCTCTTTTGAAAAGATAAGCGATTCTGAGAGATAGTCAAGAACTCAGATTCCGCCCTGTTCACGCCCTCTACTATACTTCTCTATCGTTGGTGGTCCCTCGCTCGCCATCGACAAAGGATCTATCAGAATCTCATCCCTTATCCAGTCGAAAAAGTTACTACTTGAATTTCCTGACGTTATTTTACTGATGCGCTTCGTTGACCTTACCTCCTTGACATTCCGACAGGTTCTGGGACGGAGAAAATGCCACACCTCCAAGGTGAACCCGACTTCAATCCGGGTGTGTGCTCACGGATGGGAATAGGATGCTTTTTAAAAAGCTGTTCGGGTGCTAGACTGAAGCTACGGCTTTACAAACCCACCAAATTCAAAGTAAACTCACCCAAACCAAGACAAAAAGCCTAATCAATTGTGTAATTTAAGGTTACGCCACAACTCGCTTTACGCCATATTATTAACGAATAGGTTTCAGCTCCATAAATCTGTCGATTGCTCCAAGCAGAGTATCGAATGGCTTTGTGAATTGAACATAATCAGTTGAAGTCGATATCTTGACAAGATTGAAGCGGAAAATGACCAGAGCTAAGGACATGTTTTTCACCTGAAAATCTTAACTACCAGATTGTCTTAAATGACCGGCTGTAACCCCGATTCAACGGAAATTGAGGATTTCCCTTACCAATTTTCGATTGTCTTTTCGAGGATTTGGGTTATATTATGTCTGAAATTCCACTTTTGAAGTGGTTTCGGCCGTCTTGACCATACTTACTATTTTTCCGCAGGGAGCCTTACTTGATAATTCCTCTCATAAAACGCCACGTATCGCTCATTTCGCTGACGTTCGCCCTGGCTCTTGTTGTCTGTAATTCATCAGGCGCACAATGCCCACCATTTCGCATATTTAATGGAGAGACTATCGCTGACGAATTCGGGAAATCCGTAGCATCAGCAGGTGATGTAAATCTCGACGATTACGACGATATAATTATAGGGGCGCCATATAATGACGACGCTGGTTCGGACGCGGGGAAAGCATACGTCTTCTCAGGGAGAAACGGCGATACCCTGTACACATTTGCAGGAGAAGCGGCCGGTGACTTCTTCGGAAAATCAGTCGCTTCGGCTGGCGATATTGATCTGGATGGATTTGACGATCTGTTTGTGGCCGCGCCCCGAAACAACGCTGGAGGTTCTAATGCGGGACGCGCCTATGTTTTTTCGGGAAAAACCGGCGCTCTGATTTATATGTTCACAGGAGAAGTGGCCGGAGATTTGTTCGGGACCTCAATTTCGATCGCCAAAGTTAATCACGACAATTATTACGACCTGATAATCGGCGCTCCCCGCAATGACGCATCCGGTTTCGACGCCGGCAGAGTTTATGTATTCTCCGGTAAAACAGGATTATTGCTTTACACATTGGACGGCGAAGCGACGGGCGATCTTTTTGGCTCGTCGGTCTCCGGAGCGGGCGATGGGGGCGGCCACGGTCATCCCATTCTGATCGGGGCGCCCGGTAATAGCGCCGGAGGAGCCGACGCTGGCCGAGCATACCTCTATGCGGCGGGAACTACGTCGCCAGCGCTCACTTTTACTGGCCCGTCCGCTGGAGTAAGGTTTGGTATTTCAGTTTCCGGCGGTGGGGCTATTAATAATGAACTGAGGTTCAGAGTTATTATCGGCGCGAGTGGACCTCAATCACTCGGCCCCTACAGCGGACGCGCGTATGTTTATGACAAATTAACTGCCGCTCTCATATATACCTTTACAGGTGATTCAGGCGGAGACAACTTCGGCGTTTCAGTTTCGGGGATCGGCGATGTAAACTCTGATGGCGTTGACGACATGGTAGTTGGCGCAACTGGTAACGACGCCGGAGGAATTAACTCCGGCAAAGCATATGTTTACTCAGGCCTTACCGGAACACGACTCAATATTATTACGGGAGAGTCGCCCGGAGATTTTCTGGGAGCTTCGGTTTCCGGCGCCGGCAACACAAACAAAGACGATTTGGCGGAAGTAATAATTGGCGCCCCGGGACGCGCGGCTGGCGCAACAACCTCCGGACGCGCATATCTTTCTTTCGGGAAAAAGTGCGGAGAAGTGATAAGAGTTCCTCAAGACAGGGCGACTATCCAGGCAGGGCTGGATATCGCCGTAACGAATGACACAGTGTTGGTAGATGATGGGACATATAGCGGCGTTGGGAACAGATTTCTCGACTTCCGCGGAAAAAATATGATTCTTAAATCCAAGAACGGACCTGATGTTACTGTGATTGACTGTAATAAATTTGGTCGGGGTCTGCACTTTCATAGTGGCGAGGATACTACCGCATTGGTAGAGGGATTTACAATAAGAAATGGCTTTGTCAAACAGCTATGCACTTTCATTGAGTGCTTTCCCAGCAAGGGTGGCGGAATTTATTGCGTCAACTCAAGTCCAACAATTTCGAACAATGTTATTACACTATGCGAAGCCGATTATGGAGCCGGAATTGCCTGCTCAACCG
>JACZUZ010000169.1 GCA_022572905.1 Candidatus Zixiibacteriota bacterium
TTTAAACGAATATGGAAATTGGGCGAGAATCCCCGATAATGAATCAGACTCGCGAAACGCCCCAAGCGACGCCAGATATTCATCCCGCTTCCCCGCAGCTTCGGCGCGTTGATGAGTGAAACTTGAGTGCGCTTTTACTACAAAGTCGAACCCTTGAGGAGCCTTTTTAACCATATTGCTCGCTACCGATGGATTGAAGATACGATAGTAGGTTGAGTTGATTTCTACTGTGTTGAAATGCGCGACATAGAAATCCAGCATTTTGCCTTTGGGAATATCAGATGGATAAAAAGTGCCTTTCCAGTCGTCGAAACTGTAGCCGGAAGTGCCAATTCTGATATCCATTCTACTCTGCTAGCTTCTAAATTGACCTAACTTCCCTGCCCTTTGGGTTGTTCCGGTCTGTCTTTGGAAGTTTGAAATTGCGCCTTCCCGCATTTGGGACATATCCACTTGCGGCGCTTATGAAAACTGCGCTTCTCTTCTTTCATGGCAGTACGACAGCGAGAGCATTTCATAGAACCGTTCAGCGGTTGAATTATTAGATTTGCTAAGCGATTGCGCCTAACCTATCACTCCCAACCAGTCACGCATTAAGAAATCGAGTCGCCCAATCAGAATCGACATTCTCGACATGACAGTATAGCCAAAAGTTGCTCCAAAGAAAATCATAAGGAAGTATGAACCTATTTTGGAGGAAACGGCCAGGGCGTTCGAACGGTGTACGCCGAAATAGAAGTATCCGAGAGTAGTTACAAATCCCACAAGCAAAACAATGGCAGAAAACATTTCAAAAGCCCCGCTGGCGTCGTGGAAAACCGCAACGGTGGCCGAAAGTTGTTTAAATATTCGCGCTTCGAGCATTGCGGGTAAGGCCGCTCCCGCGCCTGCGCCAATCATGGCCGCCAGTGGAATTCCCGAAAGCCAGGCCCAACTACGTTTGAAACGAGAGAACATCAAGAGTCCAAGAACCAGCGCGACAACTAGCGCTAGGCGCCCGTCAATGAACAACGGAGTGTAGAGCCGGTCTATGATCGTTTGTTGCCAGTTTATTACCAAAGCATAGCCGACCGCCAGTCCCACCAGAAGTCGTTCGGCGAATTTGTAGACCGGATTATCGCCGTAGAGGAACGAAAAAACCGCCAGAGTAAGAAGCGCTGAAATAGTGGTTGTTATATCCACTCTACACCTTCTTCTTTCGCGAGCGCAGATAGCTGATATTCCCGACAATGAGTATCAAAACAATAAATATATGCGCCGCCGTTTGCGCGAGCATGGCTCTGCTTCCACCACCATCCACATTCAGCAAAGATTCATATTCCGCCGCCCCGCGCAGGCCTCCCAGAATGGAATGGAGTTGGCCGGACGTTACATACGGATCATAGCTTGTTACCATAGACGCTGCCAAGGCCGAAAGAACTATCAGCTCATACTTCGCCGCGCCATATTCAATCCAATGCGAGGGGTACGATCCGTCCGCTATTGTTATTACTCCAACGACGTCAGAGTAGCGATCCGCTGACATTATTGGAAGATCGGACGTTTTAGTTCCGTAGAAATCAAATGGGAACACAAACGAGAATGACTTCCCCATACCCAGAATTGTAGCGCGCGGTTCCGGTTTGAACCCCAGGAACACGAAGTCTGTTCCGTATGTCTTTTTATTTTCCTCGCCCAGACGACGCAAGAGGCTCGCTCCGAGACCGGCCCCTTCGGGAAACAGTGATATCGCTATGATTTTGACGTCGCGCTTCAGGAGATGAGACACTACCGCTATAGCCAGCGGTTTCATCTCCGGAAACGAGGCGCTTTCATGGTCAAATGAAATTAATATTGTAGAACCCGGTTTTATGTTTTCGATGAAAGAAAACATAGATTTAGTCCCGACAGATGGAGTGACTTCAGGTTGAAATGGCAGAAGCAGGCCAATTGTTATCGACAGAAATACGCCGCTGAATATCAGCCGTCGAGTTTTTTGCGCGCGTCTTGTTTGGGTGTCGCTCATCGTTCTCCCAGGTATGTTCTCTCGACACCGAATATGACCCGCAGAGACGTGGTGACCGAACCCAGGCCGATGCCGATCAGGACGGCGCGTTTGGCTGATGTTGACGGGAAATCTCGGATCCATTGAATTAGTTCATCGAATCCACCCCACACAAATTCACCCATTGGCGCTCGGCCGATTATGACAATCAACGCTACCAGCAAGAGGATTATTGATTGCGCGTTGCGCGCTCGAAATCCTCTGAACGCCGCCGAAGCGACAAAGAACGCCAAAAGAGCAAAAACGCTGGACTGCATAGGCGCCTGCACATTCTCAAACATCCATTGGAAATATGAATTCGGTTGTAATCCGTCGATCATGGCCAGAGTTGGCATGAGCAGAGCGCCGAATATCAATACGCCATTATAGAACGGTTCTTCCCCGCGAGAAATTTTTCGGGACGCAACTGATATGAACGAGACGACTCCGACCAGAAGTCCGAACGCGAAGATAATTTGCCAATAGTCAATTAAGGTGAAATGAAGCATTGAACGGCTTTCGCTGTCCTCGAACCATAAGGCGAACATGAGAACGCCAAAAACGAACGACACTGATATGGGCAGAAATTTTCGCATCCACTCTTATTGGTTGACAAGCCCTACAGTTTCCACCATGAGCTTTCGGGAAAAAACAAGGCGCTCAAAATCCCAAGCGCCACAAACGATACGCAGAGTATTCGCATTATGTCCTGCGCCCAGACAGAGGCGAGGGTGGCTTCATTGCCCGACAAATAACCGGAGGCGGCGAATAGCTCCTCGCCAAAAAGTGTGTAATCACAGGCGATCAGGAAAAAGGCAAGTTGAATGGTGGAGTCGGTTCCGGCTATCTGCACTGCGCCGACTGCCGCTCCGGATTCGGCCAGAATCAAGGACTCGGCTTCGAACGTACCCAGCAAAAATATCGAGGCCGGTTTTTTGCGGACTATTTCCCCTTCCACTCCGGCGGCGTAGCCAAATTGGGAGGAACTCACATAATAAATATTGTCGGGGTTGAATCTGTCTATCTTGCCGACCCTGCTGTATGATTCGCGCACGACTTCCTGTGCGGTGGCCATGATAATCGGATCATGGGTGGGATAAATCAGCTCGCAATTATACTCAGCCGTCTTTTCGGCGACAACGGAAAGAATGTTCATCGAGGCGATTGTGGTGGGCCTCTGGATATCACCGCCATAGCCCGGAGTATAGAGAATCGGCCGACCCATCTCAGCGGCGCGTCCTACGGCATCTTCCAGAGCCTTAATTCCGGCTATTTCGCGCAGATGGTATTTTCGGCCACGATGTATGAGCCGCGCTGTCCAGAATGTTACCAGCCCGGCAACTATGGTAGCCAGAATCGTTATTAATGAATCCACTGTGCGCAGCCATTTCCAAAAATTTCGTATATTCGACGATCTTCAATCATAGATAATCAAACAACCACTTCCTCGACGTATTTTTCAACTAAAAGTATGTGAGGAGAATAGATTACCGTCGTCGGAGGCAAAACATTGGTTGACATCGACCTATCGCGACTCTATTCTCGAGAGCGACGGACGTAGACTGAAAGATCGACGAAAATGATTAGAAAAAACACTATGGCTGAAATCAATAAGTTCCTGAATGCATTAGCTGGCTTCCTGATACTGGTGGCGATTCTTACTCTAGCGCCCGGCTGTGATAATAAGAGCGAGGAATCGTCTGAGGGATCAAAGAAAACACAAGTAACGGAGTTGATTGACGAAACCGTCGGCGAGTCGGTCGAAATCGATTGGTGGCAGTTCTGGAGCGATCCGGGAATAAAACCAACTATCAAACTGATGATCGAGGAGTTCGAGAGCCAAAACCCGAACATAAAAGTAAATGTTACCGATCTGACCTGGGACAACGGACATGATAAGCTGGTTATTTCCCTGGCGGCCGGAGCCGGACCAGATTTATTTGAGCTCGGCTCGGATTGGGTGCCTGAATTCGCAGCCAACAATCGCCTAGCTAATCTGGAAGCGAATCTGAGAACCCGAATGCCGGATTTCTTGGGATGGGAATCCGCCAGCAAGGACGGAGCCGTATTCGGCCACCCCTGGATACTCGGTTCAAGAGTTCTTTTCTACAATCGCGATCTGATGATCCAGGCGGGCTATACCGATTCTTTTCCACCAATGGCGCTTAAGGAGTTCTCAAGTTTGTGTTTTAAGATAGATTCACTTTCTCCTAAAATTTATGGCTGGGGTTCAAACGCCGCCGAAAAACACAGACTATATAAGAAGTTTCTGCCGTTTTTCTGGACTCTCGGCGGGGAGCTGTTTTCCGAAAACAATGAATACTGCGTAATATCTTCTCAGTTTGGTGTTGCAGCTCTTAAGGCCTATCACAAACTTCATCTTGGCTGCAGTATGGTAGACACTCAGCGCCGCCTTGATGACGCATTTTTGAAAGGTACTTTAGGCGTGGTTTTTTCAGGCGAATGGTTGCTTAAGCGCATTTACAATGAAAAGCCCGACCTCAATTTTGTGACCGGAGTGTTCCCGGGGAAATCATTTCCGGGCACGTCGTTCATGGGCGGAGAATATCTGGTCATAAACGCGGATAGCGACAAAAAGGGCGCCGCGCTAAGACTGTTGAAGTTTATTACCAATCCGGAAAACCAGATCCGATTCTGCAAAGCTAATTATTCAACTTGCCCATCGAGCATTGAAGCGGCTAAAGATTCGTTCTTCACGAGTGATCCCAATATTCAGGTCTTTGTTAAGCAGTTGCGAAGCGCCAAGGCTCCCCCATTTGAACCAACCTGGGTGTATATCGAAGAGCAGATTGAAAAAGCCGTGGAGCGTGTTCTTTTTGAGGACGTAGCGCCGGAGATAGCGCTGCATGAGGCTCGCGAAGCAATACAGTTAATCAGTCGCGGCAATTAGGACAACCAAAAGCGTGTTTGGGCGAGGAATGTCGGTTACCCACGATTATCGCAACAAAGGCGGACTGGCGCTATCAAGCCCCTGGACAATCAGTCTCGCCCTTTTCTGGCTCTTTCCACTATTATATTCGCTCGCTCTGAGTTTCAGCGATTACAATCTCCTGCGGCCGGATTTTAACTGGATCGGCTTTGAAAATTATCGCAATCTCCTCCAAAGCTATGATTTTCTTTCGGCGCTGAAGAATACGGCGATTTTTACATTCGGTACAATTCCGTTCACTCAAACTATAGCGATCCTTCTGGCGCTACTGGTGAACCGCAGTTTTCCCGGACAAGGATTCTTCCGTAGCGCTTTCTTTATTCCGTCCATCACTTCCATGGTCGTCGTGGCGCTTATTTTCACGAATCTTTATAGCCGAGGCGGATATATCCACGCGCTGGCGTCACTCTGCGGTTTCTCTCCTCCCGAGTTCGGATTTCTCCTCGATTCGGGTAGCGCTCTCTATTCAATAATGGCCATGGATATCTGGATGGCGTCCGGTTATTTTATGCTCCTGGCATT
>JACZUZ010000170.1 GCA_022572905.1 Candidatus Zixiibacteriota bacterium
CCGGGGCCGAAATTGATCTGATAAATGCGCGGCATCCGCTTCTGGTTATGCGCGAAGATAACCTCGAAACGATCCCGCTTGATTTGGAACTCGGAACTAACCGCCAGGGAATAATTATCACAGGCCCCAACACCGGAGGCAAAACAGTCGCGCTCAAAACTGTGGGGCTTTTAGCGCTAATGGCCTCCGCTGGGATTCCGATTCCCGCCGACGCCAGGTCTAAAGTGGGAATATTCGCAAACATCTTCGCGGATATCGGCGATGAACAATCGATAGAGCAATCGCTTTCAACATTCAGTTCGCATCTTACTAAAGTTATCGAGGGCGTAACCCACGCCAACAGTCAAACGCTATTATTGTACGACGAGATCGGCGCAGGCACCGACCCTAAAGAGGGCGCAGCGCTGGCCGAGGCGATAATACTTGATGTAATCCAACGCGGCGCGAAATTGATCGCCACCACTCACTACACCCAGCTCAAGACTCTTCCGCTCTCGCATCCCGAACTTGAAAATGCGTCAATGGAATTCGACAAAGAGTCTCTCTGTCCCACATTCCGACTTATAATGGGCTTGCCGGGATCATCATACGCAACAGAAATAGCGGGCCGCCTGGGAATGCCTGCGAGAATAGTCACGAGCGCGCGTGAGAAACTTGATGAAGGCGAGCGATCTCTGGCGGATTTGATTGAATCACTGGGAAACGAGCTGAAACAAGTTCGTGACGACAGCGCAAAACTCACCGAAAGACTTAGCTCTGCCAGCGAACTTGAATTGTTGTACGAATCCAAACTTGATGAATTCAAAAAAGAAGTCGGCAAACTCAAAAAACAAGCGGCCGAAGAAGCGGAAGAATTGCTCAACGCTGCGCGCAAAGATATCGAAAGCGCTGTCAAAGAGATCCGTCAAACCCAGGCCTCGAAGGAATCCATAAAAAAAGCCCAAGAAAAAATCGAATCCGGATTATCGCGAACCATTAAACTGCGCGAAGAGCAAACGAAACCTTTTATCAGTCACAACGAACCGCTCAAACCGGGCGATACGGTCTGGCTCAGGTCGCTCAAGAAAGATGGCGAGCTGATTGACTTGATGGGCGAAAAACGCGCACGGGTTCGTATCGGGGCGATAATAAATATCGTCGATTTGGATGATCTGATAAAGGCCACAACACCCGCCCCGCACAGCCGCCCAAACAAGACTCCGGCGGGTCTTCGGGTTGAAACAGACCCGGCCCCGGAAATTCATTTGCGCGGAATGACTGTTGAGGAAGCCACCGAAAAGCTGGATAAATTTCTGGACTCGGCAATGCTGGCAGGACTTCCGCAAGTGTATATCATTCATGGCAAGGGCGCGGGAATTTTGCGTAAGGCCCTGACAAAGTTCCTCAAGGATCATCCCGGCGTAGAGTCAGTGCGCCTGGGAGACTGGAATCAGGGCGGAGTGGGTGTGACTGTAGCAAAAATGAAATAGAAGCTCTTCGCGCGACCCCTTGCCGGTACGGTCGCGCGAGACTATTTTCGATTGTAGCGCTTATGATCTCCGAAGAAATTATAGAACAAGTTCGTCTGAACACAGACATCGCCGATCTGATCGGAAGTTTTGTTAAACTCCGTCGACGCGGTAGAAATTCTATCGGGCTATGTCCTTTTCATCAGGAAAAAACGCCGTCTTTTAGCGTTTCCAGCGAAAAACAAATTTTCCATTGTTTCGGGTGCTCCAAGGGCGGAAATGTATACAGCTTCCTGATGGAACACGAGCGCATGTCTTTTCCCGAATCTGTACGCTTCCTGGCGGCGAAAGCGGGAATCGCTATTCCTGAAGAACGAACCGACCCGGGGCGCAAGGAGGAGATCGAAAATCTGTTTTATGCGCATGAAATCGCCAATCAGTTCTTTCGCGAAAATTTGCGCTCAACGCGCTTTAAGTCTCTGCTGAATGATTATCTAATCAAGGAGCGCGGGCTGAACGAAGAAATAATTGAGAAATTCAATCTCGGAGTGGCGCCAACGGGGTGGCGAGGACTGGTTGAATTTGCGGTAAAGAAAAATATCGCCCCGCAAATTCTGACCAAAGCGGGACTGGCCGGATACGCGGAAAACAAGCGCGAATACTACGATCGCTTTCGCAATCGACTGATGATTCCCATTTTCAATTTGAGTGATCGCGTGATTGCGTTTGGCGGCAGAGCGTTGGGCGACGAAACAGGCGCCAAGTACATCAACTCTCCGGAAACCGCGCTTTATTCCAAGAGTCGCACACTGTACGGACTCAACCTTAACCGCAATGATATTCGCGAACAGGGCCACGCAATTGTTGTCGAGGGATATTTCGATCTAATCTCCCTCTGGAAAGTTGGAATTCGCAATGTAGTGGCCAGCTCCGGAACAGCGTTCACACCCGAGCAGGGGCGCCTGCTAGCGCGTTTCGCCAGTAACGCGTATTTGTTTTTCGACGCGGACTCCGCCGGTATCAAAGCGGCTATTCGTTCGGTCGATTCTCTCTACAACGCGGGTATGGATGTCAAAGTTATCAAAGCCCCAGCCGGAGATGATCCCGATACAGTTGCTCGTCGCGGAGCCGACAGTGTTCGCGAACTATTAAAATCCTCCCAGACCTATCTTCGCTTTAGAGTCGGCGAATTTCGCTCACAAACCCGTGACTTAGTGGAGACAAAAGATCTCATCGCCGATTTGCGCGAACTCTCCTCGAAAATAACAGACTCTTCCCTGCGCGAGCTTTTCCAAAGAGAGTCCGCCGATTTACTGGGAGTGAATATTTCTCAATTGTCAGGAGGAGTAAATAAAACGGAACCGACGCCAAGCGCTCCGCTATCGGACGATGATTGGGGTGAGCGGACTATGAAAACGATTGAGGCGGAGCTTGTTTCTTTCCTGCTTTCGCATTCAAGCCTGACTGGACGCGCCGCCAAAACTATTAACGCCGAACATATTCAATCGGACCGACTGCGCAATCTTTACGGGGAAATTCTAAGCTCATATGAAAAAACGGGCGGACAAAAGGCGGCGGAATTTATCGGACACCTGGAAGATGACGAAATTCGCAAGACAGCCACCTTCCTGGCGACTCGTCAGTGGAGAACAGACACTCCCGGCGATACACTTGATGACTACTTGAACAAAATGCTTGAGGTTAGAGTCGAGAAACCTACCATAAAAAAACTCAAAGAGCGCCTCAAAGAAGCGGAGCGCGCAGGCGACAACAATTCCGCAGCCAAACTTGCCGCAGAAATTTACGAACGGCTAAAAGCGACTGAGAGCGTAGAAACTCCCTCCGGCTAGGACTCCCATCAGACCCGGACGTTTCCATCTCCGCGCATAACCATACAATGACACTTCGCAAACTCTTGATACAAAATCTCGCTCTAATTGAGCGGATAGATGTTGCGTTTTGCAGTGGCCTGAATGTAATCACCGGTGAAAGTGGCGCGGGTAAGTCTCTAATCATACGCGCGCTATCTCTGGCGCTTGGAGAGCGCGCCGACCCCGACGATTTGGGAGATTTTGCGGATAAGACAATTATTGAGGCTCATTTCGAATTTAAGAACGGAAACAATCCCGCAATCCTGACTCTTAACAAAATACTCGAAAGACGCGAGACCGAAAACAAAAACGCTCTGATAATACGACGCGAGATATCACAATCCGGTCGTTCGAGATTTTTCGCCAACGACAATCTGCTTGCGCTGGCTGATCTCAAAAAACTAGCGCCCTTGCTCTGCCGAATTCAGGGACAGGCGGCGAGTGTGAATCTTCGCAGTGATGAATATCAACTGGCGACGCTCGATAAGTACGCCATGCTGGAAGAAAAAGTAGCCCTTATGGCGAAGCGTTTCGACAACTGGCAAGCTGTCAAAAGGGATAAAATCTCTTTAATTTCACAGCGCGAAAATCTGGACAATGAACGCGAACTTCTTCTTTTTCAAAAAGACGAACTCGAAAGAGCGTCGCTGGAGCCCGATGAAGAGGAAAAACTGATTGCCGAAAAGAAGCGCCTCGACAGCGCGGAGAAACTGATTCGCGATACAGAACAAATCGTTCAAACTCTTGACGCAGATCAATCGCCGCTGGAAACTCTCGCAGAACTCGGTCGCTTGGCGAAGGACATAGCTGAAACTGATGAACAATTCAGCGCTCAATCCAAACAGTTTGAGTCGAACCTTATTCAGCTCGAAGACCTTCGGCAGAGCGTCAGTTCTTATCGCAGTTCCCTTTATCATGACGACCAACGTCTTGAGGAAATCAACTCGCGTCTGGCGGAAATCTACAAATTGAAAATGAAATACGGTGGTTCGGTTTCAGCGGCGCTAAAAACTTTGGATGAAATCACTCACAGGCTGACCGTCCTTCCTGACACTGGCGAGAAACTCGCGGAGCTAACAGCCCTTGAATGCGAATTGCGTGAACAATATTCAAAACTCGCGCTTGAAATTCGCAAGAAACGAATGTCAGCGGAAAAACGCCTGTCCGGAGATGTGGTTTCAACACTAAATGACCTTGCTATATCAAATCCAATCTTTGATTTTAAGTTTAACTGGACAGTCGACGAAGATGGAATAACAGTCAAAGACAAAAACAAAGAAATTACCCTTAAAGCGGAGCGCTACGGACTTGAAAAGGGAGAATTCTATTTCTCCGCTAATCCCGGTGAGGAATCTCGCCCTCTCGCGCGGGTGGCCTCGGGAGGTGAACTATCGCGAGCTTTGCTGGCGCTTGATGTCGCCGCGACGCATAAGACATTTACCAATGCTGGGATCGGCGGCGCGATAACTGTTTACGATGAAGTCGATTCAGGAATCGGGGGTAAAACCGCTACCGCCGTGGGAAAGAAACTCAAGGAACTCTCGACAAGTACGCAGGTGATAGTGGTCACGCATTTGCGCCAGGTCGCGTCATTCGGAGACATACATATTCTAGTGGAAAAAAATCCGGACCGAATGGGTGGAAGAAACTCAGTTGATGTGCGCTGTCTCTCAAAACGCGAATCGCGCGAGCAGTTGGCGCGAATGGTAGATATGGAGCCAGTTAGCTAGATTATTTATGATAGACCCGAGCAATATCGATTGGCGAAAATCGCATTGGCAATATAGACGAGGATTGCCTTCTTCACTTTAAGGAGATTTGGCGACCCGCAAGTGTCGTCACTTTACTGGATATGTTAGAGCGATATGCACACGAATACTATGAGATCGCAAAAACTCTTACGGAGTTAATAGCATTATCGGAACAATTACTGAATAAGTGGGGTATTCCGTCTGAGTCATCAGACAAGACAGGGCCCTCTCTCGATAGTATTTTTGACAGAATGGAAAGTTCCTGTGAAGCTATTGGTCTTCGGCAATCATTAAAGGAGATTAAGCGATCTCGGGAAACTCTTCTAAGCACAACTCCAAAGGAATTATCTGGACGTGAACTTCCAAACATCAAGCAATTCGTAGTTCAAAT
>JACZUZ010000171.1 GCA_022572905.1 Candidatus Zixiibacteriota bacterium
CGGTCGAGTATGATTACCATTCTCTCGCCGCCGAAATGAAATCCGTAAATCTACCCGGTGAATTCATTGACTGTGTTACGTCTGGCTGGTGGACCACCTGCCTTGAGGTTCTTCCACACAAAGAGCGAGTCAGAGGTAAATTCTAAGGACTATCTGCGGGATTTCTGAATGACGACAATTTACCTGAATAAAGATGGAAAATTAAAAAGAAAAACGCCAGTAACTCAGCGAAGTAGCTGAGAGACCGGCGCCGTTTGAGTCCGGAGAACTTGACTTGTCGGATAAACGTAGCCAATTCAGATGACTTTCCTGCCCCCTGTTTCTTTTTTCGCTCGCGCGAAACACTCTTTCTCTTGCTAGGCCGCGACTTCGGCCAGTTCGTCAACCGCCGAATGCACTTCACCGGCGATTTTCGAGATATCCAGTAGAATCAAAAGACGGCCTTCCAGCTTGACCACTCCGCTCAGATAATCCGCGTTCACCGAATTAACCATCTGTGGCGGCGGTTCGATAGTGGATTTGGGCGCGCGCAGAACTTCCGAAACTGAATCAACGATCATTCCGGTCATCCTGCCATTGACATCCATAACCACAATTCGAGTCTCCTTGCAATGCTCTGTCGCTTCCAGACCAAGTTTCTTGCGCAGGTCGATCACCGGAATTACCTTATCACGAAGATTTATAATCCCTTCGACATAGCTCGGGGCGTCCGGAATCTGGGTGATCTCGACCATGCGATTAATCTCCTGGACCTGGAGGATATCAATCCCGAATTCCTCTTTTCCCAGTTTGAACGACACCAACTGGACGAGCTCATCTAATCCGCCTTGGCTTTTAGTTTGCATTTTATCACTCATATGTTAACTCCATTGAGATGAAGCTTCAGCAGGCGGGACCTGAATCCCGCCTGCCTCAGCTAATTATCATCTTATTAAATCCAGTATAACCGCCATCAGATCATACTTTGAACTGCTGGACGACCTTGGACAAGCCTTCCGCCTGCTGATTCAGCTTTTCGGCCTCTTCAGCGGAAGCGCTAGCCCCTTTCTCGGACTGTACGCTAACTGCGGCAATCTCCTCGACGTTCTTCGAGATTTGCTCGGCGGCTGTGGATTGCTGATCGGAAGCCGAAGCTATTTGCTCAATCATATCCATCACGCGCTGATTCATGGTCAGAATCTCATGGAGAGACTCGCCGGCCTTATCCGCCAGCCCCCGACCGGACTCAACTTCTTTGCTACCTTCGTCCATAGACTTAACAGCTTCACCGGTGTCGCGCTGAATACCTTTGATCATAGTGGTTATTTCACTGGTAGCCTTGGTGGTGCGCTCCGCTAGTTTGCGAACTTCGTCGGCCACAACGGCAAATCCACGACCCTGATCACCCGCACGCGCGGCCTCGATGGCGGCGTTGAGAGCAAGAAGGTTTGTTTGGTCAGCTATATCATCAATAACGCCAATAATCTCACCAATTTCGTCTGAAGACTTGGCCAGATCACCAATTGTTTTAGCAGAACTCCTGACAACTTCTGCGATTCTCTCCATTCCGGAGATGGTCTCTTTGACCACATCAGCGCCAACTGTGGCAACTTCCGAAGCCTTTTTGGCCATACTCGTAGCCTCACTGGCGTTCTTTGAGGTTTGCACTATTGTTGCGGTCATCTCTTCAATAGCTGTCGAAACCTGCGCTGTTTGTCCGGTCTGCTGTTTCGCTCCGGCGGCCATTTCTTCTGAGCTACTTGAAATCTCAGTCGAGGCCGAAACCAGGCTTTCCGAGTTTTTACCCAGATCACCAATCAAAGTGCGCAGCGAATTAATCATCTTTTCGAATGAATGTCCGAGCGCATCTTCGGGAGATTTGGGAGTCACTGTAACTGTCAGATCATTGGCCGCAATTGATTCCGCAACACCTGACATTTCTTTCATATAATCAATCAATCTGCGGAATGATCCAGCGAGCAGACCAATTTCATCCTTGGATTTCGCTTCGATTTTGTGATTAACATCTCCGGTCGAAATCGCTTCAGCTATCTTTGCCATAGCTCCGATCGGCTTGGAGATCGAACGAGAAATCAGAATACCAATTACCAGTCCAATCGCTATGGCCGCCAGACCAATAACCAAAATTAGTTTGAATGCGGCCTTCTCGGCGCTTTCGGCTTCATGCGAGATTCGATTTAGTTCCGCTTCAACGCTGAACATTAGCTTTTCGATGTGGTGGGTGACGTCCATACCCTCTTCTTCAACCTTCTCGAAGAACGCCATGAAATCCTGCCCCTTAGCGCCCTTTCTTGACATTGCTATCAATTCTTCGCCATGCTCGAAAAATTCCGCGTGCTCATCTTCGAGTTCGCGAATCTTATCTCCCCAGCCCAGGGACTGGAGCTCCGGATGCTTGTCAACCAGCGCTTCGGCAATGCGAAGCTCCTCATCAACGAGTTCACCATATTCTACAAAAGCGGCATATCGATCTTCATGGTGATCAATCAGGAAAGCTGTCATTTCCAGTTCCTGTTCCACCGCTTTCAACTCGATTCCAGCCAACTGCTCGGTGAGCGGAATATACACTTCAGTGATGTCGACAATGCTTTCTCCGAGCTGATCCATTTTGGATTCGGAGATGAAAACTACCAACGCCAGCAGAGAGAGCACAACGCAGAATCCGCCCAGCGTTCTGGTGCCGACATTCATCTGTAATTCTCCGCGATCTACTTTGCGTAGCACAAGCACGATAACGGCCAAGAGAACACCAAGAGCTATCAACCAAAACCACCAGCTATCAAGCAGTGTCGTTTCAACTGTATGAGTGACGCTCGCTTGTGCGGCTGTGTGGCCCGCGCCTGACCGCGATTTGCTTTTGTGCGTGGTACCCGAAGTTGCGGAACCACCGTGAGATGATCCACCGCCGTGCGACCCCGCCACGGCGGCCGCAGCGCCATGGCTGGATGAGGTCGATCCATGTGTGTCTCCGTGCCCGCCGTCGGCCATCGCATTCATGGGGCGATTCGGATTGGATTCGACACTTGCCAGTATTTGCCCAACCTTAAATTCGGGCAGCCATTTGATTTTGCCTGTGCCAACATCATAGATGGCGCCGACAACTTTGACTTTGCCAGCGTTTACCGCGTTGCGTGTTGACGGGCTCTCGAAGAATAAATCTTCCATTCCCTGCCAGACGTTTTCCTCGATTGCGAACGGAATAATCGCATCGCCGTGTATGCTGGGATAAAGTTCCATCGCACGCAGTACGGCTGGCTGGATATTATCCACCAGCGCGGGGATATTGCGCTCAAGGGCGTGACCAGTTCCGAGAACGGCATGAGTTACCGCGGTAACGGCGCCACATTGGGTATGACCCAGAACCACAAAAACCGGGGTGTTGACATGCGCGAGACCATATTCAATGGAGCCCACTTCATCAACATCGCAAACATTACCGGCTACGCGGATCACGAAAATATCCATGATTCCGGCGTCGAATAAGCGTTCCACAGGCACACGAGAGTCTGAACACGCAATGACTGTGGCGTAGGCGTGGTTACCCTGATTCTCAGAGCCGGCTTGAAGCAACCGGATTCCGTTGGTGTGTGGATGCTTACTTTTTCCATCCACAAACCGCTTGTTGCCGGCTTTCAGCAATTCCAGAGATTTCCCCGGACTGGGCTGTTTGGCGTTTGTAGCGCTCGGAACGGCAATAAACAAAGCCATTACTGCGCATGAAGCCAAACCGCTTTTTAAGATTTGGAAAAACTTCATTGTTTCTTCCTTCCTTCGAGTTTCACTTATCTTTATTCCTTAATTATATCCTGACCACTAAACATTTAGAATTTGAATAATGTGTTCAAAAATAGCGTACTCTGACTGTCCTCGGTGTCATCACTGAAGCTGGTGGTTCGGTAGTTGAGAGCCACTTTAAGACTGTACATGGGCTTACTTTCGATTCCAATAACTGAAAGGATTTCGCTATTATTAGCCTTGCTCCTATCGGGGTCATAAAAATCGATACGGCCGATGATACCGAGTTTCTTTACAAACGGACTTTGCGAAAATTTGTATAGATAGAGAGCTCCAAAAACTGACAGTCCTCGTTTCTTGACCGCAGATTTTTCTACGCCTTTTCCGAGAGTTAGGAAGTTCATGTCAACGCCAAAATCGAGAGTATGATCCCAGACGAGCGCTCCGCCCACGGAAACCATCTGTCGCTTCCAGTCAGAACCAGACACGGGTGTAACTGTTGTATCCCACGGCGTTACCGAATTGTCAATCGACACCAGGTCATCAAGCGACTCGTTTTGAGTGCCAGTGTAATACTGCATCAGAAAAGAGCTATTCTTGAAATTATGAGAGCCCTTGAAGGGTGTTAGCAGTGTGACAATGTTAAAGTCCTTGCGGCTGTTTAGTTCCTGAACATGCGTATAGCTCGTACCATTTAGCAAAGACAGTCTGACAAATCCGAATTTTGACTCAGGTCCAAACGAAAATTTTGTGGAGACACCCAGATCTGACGACGTAAGAAAATGATGCAGGTCACCGATTGTTGGCGCCGCATAACGTCTCCCCCACAGCTTGTTCATATAATCGATATACTCGGTCGGCTGAAGACCAAAACGAATCTCTACACCCTCTCCAGTGAAGGCAGGCTTCCAGTCGATATAGGCGTATTTGAGTATAATGTTGTATTTATCGTCAATGGTCTTAAGGTCTGTCGTAACCCGAATGTTCGAACGATCAGAGAGTTTCGACCGTACGGTCAAATAAGCGCGAGACAGCGCGAATTCACCATGACTACCCTCGTTGTCCGACACATTCACAAAACCGTGACTGTACATTTTGCCATTAATCGTCGTCTTTGAATGCGTCGTCTTTGAATGCGTTGTCTTTGAATGCGTCGTCTTAGAATGCGTGGCGTCGCTCTGGTGTGCTTTGGCGGGTGTATGTTGGATGTCGAGCAACCCCTGAATATCATGAGTTAATGTCGCCAGCCGTGCATCTATCTGTTTTACGCGCTGGTCAGTCTCAGGAGTAACACCTGCGTTAAGCGACGTCAATTGCGTACCGTGATCCTTAAAATATTCCTTTAGTTCCGCTATTTCCAGACGGAGTACCGACAAGTCAGTAATTACGTCGAGAAACTGTTCCTCACTTATTCCGCTTGTAGCGCTCCCTTTGGAGGACTTTTGATTCTTCGCGATGATCGACTTCATTTCGGAGAATTGCTTGCTACGCGCTTTTGCTTCCTGATCAATCAGTTCCTTGAGATTACTCTCAATTTTTTCGACAGCGCTGAGAATGGCGTCGATATCCTGAGCGCCTGCGGGTTGCCCCAGAGACATGACCACTAACAAAGTGGCTCCAATCCCTAGAATTAGTTTACTTTTCATGGTTTTCCCACTCCTTCTTTAATGTGTAATTGATATACGTCATTATGCTTTTTGCATTTTTAGTTTTCTAAAGAGAC
>JACZUZ010000172.1 GCA_022572905.1 Candidatus Zixiibacteriota bacterium
TGACGTTTGCTCTTCCGATCTAGGTGGACAGGTTTATGTTTAAGCTGAGAGTGACTTATCCGTCGCCCGCCGAAGAGCGAAATATAATGGATCGTATGACAGCGCAGGAAATTCCCACTGTCAAACCGGTGGTTTCCACAAAAGACATTCTCAAGGCGCGCAAAGTTGTCACAGATATTTATGTCGATGACAAGATTAAGGAATATATAATCAACATAGTCTTCGCAACGCGCGACCCCGCCAACTACGGACTCAAAGATACAGCGGAATTGATTAGTTATGGCGCATCTCCTCGCGCCACAATTTATCTAACGCTGGCCTCGCGCGCGCACGCCTTTATCAAAGGCCGCGGTTATGTCACCCCTGAGGATATCAAAGCAATCGGACCGGATGTGCTTCGCCACCGAGTTGCCCTGACCTATGAAGCCGAAGCGGAAGAAGTGACCTCCGACGACATTGTTTCCAGGGTGTTTGACGCAATTGAGGTCCCTTAATTTTGAGCGCTTCCACATTTGTTTGATTTTGGATATTCACGATGTCGATTCCTAAAGAGATAATCAAGAAAATTCGCCATATAGAGATCCACACCAAGCGTCTGGTGAATGATCTGTTTGGCGGAGAATACCATTCCACATTCAAGGGGCAGGGGATGGAATTTGATGAGGTGCGCGAATATCAGCCCGGCGATGATGTGCGTATGATTGACTGGAATGTCACCGCACGCACAGGATTTCCGCATATAAAACGCTATAAAGAGGAGCGCGAATTGACAGTGATGCTGGTAGTCGACGCGTCATCATCTGGATATTTCGGCACACACCAACGTTACAAATCCGAGACAGCGGCTGAGCTTTGCGCCCTATTGTCATTCTCAGCTATTAAGAATAACGACAAGGTCGGAATGATTATTTTTACTGACCGGATTGAAAAATATATTCCCCCCAAAAAGGGCCGCGCGCACGCCTTAAGGATGCTTCGCGAAGTGTTGTATTTCAAACCGGAAGGCAAAGGAACAGATATCGCCCATGCTCTGGAATATCTTACCAAAGTCGCCAAGCGCAAGTCGGTCGTGTTTCTGATTTCTGATTTCATGAGTCCCGGTTTCGAAAAACCGTTGCGTATCGCGAATCGTAAACATGATTTGATTGCCATGAAAATTTCTGATCCGAGAGAACTCAGTTTTTCGTCTGTGGGGCTGTTAGAGCTTGAGGATTCCGAGACGGGCGAGATTTTTGTGGTCGATACATCATCGGAGCGTTTCAGAAGCGAATTTTCCTACCATGTTCAGATGAGCAATGCGGCGCTCAAAAAATCATTCGACGCTATAAATTTAGACTTCATCCACATTGTCACGGATAAGCCTTATATTCCGCCGCTGATTAATTTCTTTAAGCGTAGAGGGCGAAGACGTTAAGGGATCGCATTGAGGTCATCATAATTGCGGTTTATTATGTACATGGTCATGGCGCAAAACAAGAAATCAAATCAAAAGAGAGTGAACCCCTTTTTGGCGACGCTTGTCTATGCGCTGTTCGTTTTGGTTTCGTACATGGGCGCCAATGTCTCAGCGCAGAATAAAGAGGCGGATAATTCTCTGACGCTGTCTCCAATTGAAATTGAAACGGGCGTGGATATCGCCGAGGCGCATATCGGGGATTTGATCACCTACACGCTCACAATAACTTATGACACATCAATTAAGTTATTCCCCCCGCCTATCGGAGCGAATATGGGAGCGTTTGATGTCAAGAACTATGACATCGGTGAACCCGAGGATATAGATGGCGGACGACGGCGACTGACCAGTTGGTTTAGGCTGTCCACTTTCACGACAGGCGAGTATGTTATCCCTCCAATTTTGATTGAATATACCGAAAACGGAATTGAAAAAGCGATCAGTTCTGATATAATTTCAATTAAAATCAAATCACTTTTGGATGAAAACTCAGACAGCGCGGAAATAAAGCCCCTGCGCGGACCGATCAGCTATCCGATTTCGAGGATGTGGCTTTATTTTACTATCGCTGGAATAACTGCGGCGCTGGCAGTGGCCGCCTATTTCTACCTCAAGCGAAAAAGATTACTAGAAGAAGGCGAATTCGTTGATCTGAGACCTCCCTGGGAAATTGCCTATGAGCGCCTGGCTCATCTGGAAAATTCCAACTATGTATCTCGCGAAGAATTCAAAACTTTTTACATAGAGCTAACAGAAACAATGCGCGAATTCTTGGGAAAGATATTTGGAGAGCCCACACTTGATCTAACCACAGAGGAACTGCTAAGTCTTGTACAGGAGCGATCCACACCCGAAGAATGGGATGCGAAAATCTCCACAACGCTTCATCAGGCTGATCTGGTGAAGTTCGCGCGGGTGGTCCCTGCGGAAGGGCGCCCGGCGCTGGATTTTGCCGCAACGCATGAAATCATAACGTATTTCAAAGGCGCAATAGAAGCGCGCCAGCGCCAGGAAGAGTTGAAACGTCAGGCGGTTTTACGAGCAAGTTCCGAATCAAACGAGACCGAGAACGATTCACATGAGATTATTCCTGAAGCGGATTCTTCGCAAGATTCATCGGAAGATGTTTCCAGAGAGTTCCCTAAAGACGTGTCGACAGACACCTCAAGAGAGGATAGAAGCTAAAATGTTCAGGCTGGCGGGATTTAAGCTTTCGGTTGCGGATTTGTTCGAGTTCGGCCTGCCCGGTTGGGTGATTCTGATTCTAGGAGCTGTTGCTCTTGCGGCGCTTGCTGTCTACTATGCGCGCAACTGGCGCAGTATGAGCGCCGCTGTGCGCTATTCCGATTTGAATATCGTACGTAGCGTCGCGCGTTCAGGCAAAAGTAAATACAGAGTCGCTCTTCCTGTTTTGCGTCTGGCGTCTCTTGGATTTCTAATTGTAGCCTTCGCCAGACCACAATCGGGAACAGAGACTCGCGAAGTTACCGCGGAGGGAATTGATATTATTCTGGCCCTGGATATTTCCGGCTCAATGAAGGCGGAGGATTTCAAGCCACTGAACAGACTAAGTGTCGCCAAAGAAGAGATCAAAGAGTTCGTTTCCAGGCGAGTTAATGATCGAATCGGTCTGGTGGTTTTCGCCAAGTCCGCTTTTACACAATGTCCGCTGACAATAGACTATGGCGTGCTTCTTACTTTCCTTGAGCAGGTCGAGTTTGGCTTAATAGATGATGGCACCGCGATCGGTACGGCTCTGGCGACAGCGGTAACACGGCTCAAAGATTCCGAAAGCAAATCAAGGATCATTATTCTTCTTACAGATGGGGTCAACAACTCCGGCGAAATCGATCCGATCACAGCCGCCAGAATCGCTCAAGCCTATGATATTAAGGTTTACACAATCGGCGTCGGCAAGCCGGGCAATGTCATGTACCCGATTGATGATCCGATTTTTGGAAAGCGCTATGCTTATCTGCCTAATGAAATCGACGTTGAGGCGCTTCAGGAAATCGCCGAAATGACAGGTGGAAAATTCTATCGAGCGCGTTCCGAAGATGAGCTGAATCAAATTTATGTTGAAATTGACGCACTGGAAAAAACCGAAATTAAAGTAAACGACTATGTGAAATACCGCGAACTGTTCCCGGGATTCATTATGATCGGTTTCTTACTTCTGGCGCTAGAGGTCGTTCTGGCGCAAACTGTATTAAGGAAAATACCTTAAGGAATGAGATTCGCAAACTCGGAATATTTGATATTACTGCTTGTATCGGTTGGGATACTTGCTCTTGTCTGGTGGGGCGTTTCGCGCCGCAAACTTGCGCTGGCGCGTTTCGGCGATCTGGCGCTTGTGCTTAGAGATCGCGCGGAGATTTCATTCGCGCGCCAGGGTGGCAAGGGCGCGCTTGTCGCGTTGGCAACCGTTTTCATAGTATTGTCACTCTCGCGCTTCCAGTGCGGAACCCATTTGGAAATGCTTAAACGCGAAGGCATTGATTTAATTGTGGCCGTCGATGTTTCGCGCTCAATGTTGGCTGAAGACTTGAAGCCCAATCGCCTTTCCAAAGCGTCACAAGAAGTGCGCGGGATTATCGATTCGCTGAAAGGTGATCGTATTGGTCTGGTGGCCTTCGCCGGCGAGGCTTTCGTGCAGTGCCCGCTTACCCTGGACTACGCCGCCGCGACGGTATTTCTTGACGCGTTCAACACTGATCTGATTCCCCAGCAGGGAACCGCTATCGGCGAGGCGATTCGGGTTGCGACTAACGCTTTTGAAAAAGCCGAACGCAGACACAAAGCCCTGATTTTGCTGACCGATGGAGAGGACCATGGTACCCAGCCGATTGAAGCGGCCAGGAAAGCCCGCGAGGCAGGGGTTCGAATTTATTCGATAGGCATAGGCTCCCCCCAGGGTGAACCAATTCCGGTATTTGACGAAAATGGCAATAGAAAGGGATTCTTGAAGGACGAGAACGGCCAGATCGTGGTCACTCGTCTGGATGAAGCGACCCTTCGGGAAATAGCTCTTGAAACTGGCGGCAAATATTATCGAGCCTCCCCTGGCGAAATGGAGCTTGAGCGTATAATGGCCGAGATCGCCGGGCTGGAGAAAAAAGAGCTTGAGGGAAAACTCCTGACCCAGTACGAGGATCGCTTTCAATGGCCGCTTATGATAGGAATCATGATTTTAATAATGGAATTCCTGATGTCAGAGCGAACCGGAGGAAAAAGAAGGCGTAGAATATCAGAGGTGACAATATGAGACCGGGACTACATAAATCGCGATTACGCAATATATCAAGAGCGCTCGTTTTCATCTGTGTTCTGGTTATCTCAGGATTCCCGGTTGGAGCTTTCGCCGCAAGCTTTGCGGAGTTTGTTAAGATGGGCAATGAAGCATACCAGCGCGGAGAATATCAGGAAGCGCTGGATTTCTATCAAAAAGCCGAAATAGAAAAGCCGGAATCTCCCGGAAATGAATACAATAAGGCGGGCGCCAGTGTTAAGCTCGGCGACTATGAGTCCGCGCTTGAAGGCTATCAAAAGTCGCTCTTATCGGATAATGTAAACTGGGTTCGCGACGCTCACTTTAACATGGGCAATCTGGCGTATATGCAGGATGACTATAAGAGCGCTATTGAACAATATCAGCAAGCCGTTGAGCTTGATCCGACGGATCTCGACGCGAAATACAATCTTGAGCTGGCCCGCAAGAAACTTAAAGAGAGAATGAAACCGCAGGAAAACGAAAACAAAGATCAGGAAGAAAAAGAACAAGAAGAGAACAAGGATCAAAAGGAAGACGAAGACCAGCGGGAGCAGGAGCAAGAAGATCAGGGTGGCGACGAGGAAAAAGAAGAAGAGGAGAACCAAAAGCAAGATCAGTCGCAGGACTCAACCAAATCCGATTCGACCGAAAATCAACAGAGCCAACAGCCAGACCCGCAAAAAATGAGCCAGGAGGACGCCGAGCGTCTCTTGAATTCACTTAAAGACGA
>JACZUZ010000173.1 GCA_022572905.1 Candidatus Zixiibacteriota bacterium
CCGGCGATGTAGTACATTGGGCCAACTATTGGATTGATGTATTTTTTTAACATTCGTTTATTGATATATCCCGTTTCGCCCTCCCATGCTTGGCTTGGTTTAGATGTTGCGGCTCTAGCCGAGCTGAGCTCGGTCATCGTGGCAATAAAAGTATAATTGGGATTTTTTTTCTGAATGCCTTTGTTTTTTTAATTTTTGAAATTCGTCCAAAAATTGCTGTGTGGTCTCCACGCTTGAGTTCTGAAACATGTTTCGTATTCGGCACATCACTGTATCGAGAAGGAAAATGATAGAGTAAATCTCGAATGGTAATGAGACCCATTTTTCCCAGTGCTTTTTTTTGCGATTGTGTCAAACGAAAACTTTTTTCAATTAGTGTTTCAGGCTCCATATTCTACAGAGTAGCGTGCGAGAGGTGATTTGGAAAGATGCCGGCAGCTCCTTGCTCTTATATAAATCTTTTCTATACTTGAAGGAGAGCTTTTGAGAGAAGGAGAAACTAGTGTATACACTGCCAAAACTCACACGAATTCAAGGTCTTTGTCATGGTTTTTCGATGAAAAAACACGGAAATCAATCCTTTCGATTGGGGGAACGTGATGATGTTGTCGCCAATCGAAGAGGGTTTCTATTATGACTTTGAAGTCCCCGAACCCTTCTCACCGGAAGATCTGGAGAAGATCGAAGCGCGCATGGGCGAGATTGTCGCCGAGAAAGCTCCATTCACTCGCGAAGAAGTTAATCATGACGAGATACTGAAACTCTATCAAGAGAGGGGCGAAACTTATAAAGTTGATCTCTTGGAAAACACTATCTCAGACGAAACAGTTTCAATTTACACGCAGTCGCGTTTTCGCGACTTGTGTCGAGGTCCGCATATACCCCACACCGGATTCGTGAAAGCCTTCAAGCTCACGTCCTCAAGTGGCGCATACTGGCGAGGCGATGAACGCAACACGATGCTTCAGAGAATCTATGGCGTCTCATACCCGAAGCGCGGAATGCTCGACAAGTATCTGGGGCGCATGGAAGAAGCGAAAAAGCGCGACCATAGGATTCTTGGAAAACAACTTGAGCTAATAGCCATCTCCGATGAAATCGGGCCCGGTTTGATTTTGTGGTTGCCAAAAGGCGCGCGGGTTCGCAATGAAATCGAAAATTTCTGGCGCGAGGAGCATCTCAAAGCAGGGTATGAGCTTGTCTATTCTCCTCATGTCGCCCGACTCGGACTCTGGGAAAAGTCGGGTCATACCGAATTTTATCGAGAGAGCATGTTTCCTGAAATGAAGATAGACAATAATTCCTATCAACTCAAACCAATGAACTGTCCGTTCCATATGGCTATGTATCGCACCAAGCGACGGAGCTATCGTGATCTCCCATTGCGCTGGGCCGAACTGGGGACTGTCTATAGATATGAGCGTCCGGGAGTGTTGCATGGACTTATGCGCGTCCGGGGATTCACTCAGGACGACGCCCACCATTTTGTTGAGCCGGATAAAATTGACGAAGAGCTCGATTGGCTAATATCATTTTGTCTGCATATTTTGAAGTCTTTCGGTTTTACGGAATTCGAAGTAAGTCTTTCTACGCGACCGGAAAAGAAAATCGGCGCCGACGCGGATTGGGAGAGCGCCGAGAAAGGCCTTAGAAAGGCCCTTCAAAAAGCGGAGATAGACTTCACTGTTGATGAGGGCGGCGGCGCCTTCTACGGACCGAAGATTGATATTATTATAAAGGATGCGCTGGGGAGGCGCTGGCAATGCTCAACGATTCAGTTTGATTTTTCATTGCCGGAGCGATTTGACTTGAGCTATGTGGATTCGTCGGGTGAACTAAAACGGCCGCTGATGATTCATCGCGCGTTATTGGGATCAATTGAGCGCTTTTTCGGTGTACTCCTCGAAAATTTCGCCGGAGATTTCCCGCTCTGGCTCGCGCCGATTCAGGCCAGAATATTGCCTATAACGGACGAACTGAATACATATGCTGGCGAAGTTATGACCGCGCTGAAGAAAGTCGGAATTCGCGTGGAAACGGATACGCGCTCAGAAAAAATTGGCCACAAAATTCGTGAGGCCGAGCTGATGAAAATCCCTTATATGCTGATTATTGGTGGTAGGGAGCGCGACAGCGGGGCGGTTTCCGTTCGCCGTCGGGGTGAAGGCGATCTGGGCGCTATGGGCCTGAATGACCTGATAACCCGTTTGGAAACTGAAATTAAGTCGAAGGCGTTGTCCCCCAAGAAGCAACCGAAGTGATTTATTTTGGAAATTGATTATATTCGAATAGCCTTTGGGTCACTCAACTAAGGCTAGGATTCTTTTTGCGATTAACCATGGAAAAGTAGGGCATGGCTACGAAATAGAGGCAATAGAGAAAACAATATGAGCAGACGGAGGAAACAAGAATAAGAGTAGTAAGAAAACCAATAATACGCGCAAATGAACGTATCCGGTCCAGCCCAATCAGACTGATCGGGCCCGAGGGAGAGCAACTCGGTATTCTTCCGGTAACGGAAGCCCTGACTCGAGCGCGCGCGCAAGAACTTGATCTGGTTGAAGTTGCTCCGGGAGCAAAGCCCCCGGTCTGCCGAATCATGGATTACGGCAAATACAAGTATGAGATTTCCAAGAAGCAGAAAGTGGCGCGCAAGAAGCAACACTCTACGCAACTTAAAGAAATGCGTTTTCGCCCCAAAGTTGACACTCACGATTATGAATTCAAGACCAAGCACGTTCGTGAATTCATCCTGGAGGGAAACAAGGTAAAGGTATTCGTGATGTTTCGTGGTCGCGAGATGGCCCACACCGAATTGGGAAGACGGGTGCTTGACCGTGTGTCTGAGGATTTGAAGGAAATCGCCGTGGTGGAGAACGCTCCCAAACAGGAGGGTCGGCATATGATAATGGTTATCGCGCCACAAGCTCACATTATCAAGCAAGCCGCAAAAGTCAGAGCCGACAAGGCGGCGGAGTATGAGACCCGTGGCGATTTTCAGGATGCGGCAAGTCACGAATCCGGACAGGAAGGACAGACTCCCAGTAGCCAGAGCCAAGAGGGTCAGAGTCCGGAAGGGACCGACTCGGAGAAACCAGTGGCTGAAATCTCAGCCAAAGAAGGCTCAAGTTCCGATTAAGAGTCCGAATAAGGGCCTATTAAGAAACAAATAAGAGTTGAAGGTCTGAAAAAAATCAGAAATAATTTGCCTTACGGGCCATTTTGGAGTAATTACTATCCGAGGGGTTCTTGAGGGGATTTCATAAGGTTTTAGACAAATGCCAAAAATTAAGACAAACAGATCGAGCGCCAAACGATTCTCTCGTACGGCCAAAGGCAAAATCAAGAGAAGGCGCTCTTTTGCCCGGCACTTGATGGGGCCGAAATCCAATAAAAGAAAACGCCATATGCGAAAGTCCGTTCTATTGAGTCACGCTGATGAAGGACGGGTTTCGAGGCTTATTCCGTACGCTTAAAATAGCCTCGCTATGGCCCATTCTTTGTCAGTTAGAATAGAGGCAAGAGTGGGCGCTTACCTTGCGGCTCTTATGTATACCCGGAGGATGTAAATCTAAATGTCACGTTCAATGAATAATGTAGCGGCTCACCGTCGCCACAAGCGAGTCTTAAAACGCACCAGAGGGAATTATGGCGCGCGTTCGCGACTTTATCGCACTGCGCTGGAAACTTACCAGAAGGGGTTACAGTACGCATATCGCGACAGACGTAACCGCAAGAGAGTCTTCCGCTCTCTCTGGATCGCTCGTATTTCAGCCGCCGCCAGACTATGTGGTATCAATTACTCAACGTTGATGGCTGGCCTGAAGAGAGCGAACGTGGCGCTAAATCGCAAGGAGCTGGCGGATATTGCCGCTCGCGATTTCCAGTCTTTCACAAAGCTCGCCACTCTTGCCCGCGGGGAGTGAACTCCCGGTGTATGCGGTCAGAGCAAACCATAAATCTTCTGAATCCATAAATACAATACCGAGATATGTCGAATCCGGCCAACATTGACCGAATTCTTTCTGACGGTGTTGCCGAGCTGGAAAAGGCGGATGACGCGGAGAAGATAGGCGAAGTTAAAATTCACTATCTGGGCCGCAAAGGACTCTTATCCGCCGCGCTGAAGGGGCTCAAAGACCTTTCGATTGACGAGCGCAAGGCCTTTGGCGCCGCCGCCAATAATGCTAAGAGTGAGCTCGCCGCCAAAATTGAAGGTATGCTGTCGGCGCTTAAGCCGTCAACGAAAGCTGACCTCGACTATACCTTACCCGGACAAACAAACCGACTTGGAAGGCTTCATCCTCTTACAAGGGGTATCAAAGAAATCACAGAGATTTTCCGCAGGATGGGATTTGCTGTCGCTACCGGCCCTGAAATAGAGACGGATTATTATAATTTTGGAGCGCTGAATTTCCCGGAAGATCATCCCGCCCGGGATATGCAGGATACGTTTTACCTGAGCGAGACAAATGGCCTTCCGCCCGGATTGCTATTGCGGACTCATACTTCCAATGTTCAGATTCGTGAATTTGAAAGGCGCAAACCCCCGCTAAAAATTATTGCGCCGGGCAAAGTGTATCGTCATGAGGCCGTGTCGTCGCGAGCGTATTGTGTTTTCCACCAGGTCGAGGGTTTTCAAGTCGGCGAAAATATTAGCATGGCCGACATGAAAGGAGCGCTGGTGGGTTTTTGTCATGAATATTTTTCACCGGAAATAGAGTTGAGATTCAGGCCGAGCTTCTTCCCATTCACAGAGCCGTCAGCCGAGGTGGATGTTTCTTGTATTATCTGCGACGGCAAAGGCTGTTCAGTGTGTAAGTACGACGGCTGGCTTGAAATTCTTGGTTGCGGGATGATTGATCCGAATGTAATGACAGCAGTGGGATATGATCCGGAGAAGTACACCGGTTACGCTTTCGGGATGGGCGTGGAACGCATCGTCATGCTCAAACGCCGCATAACCGACATTCGGCTTTTTTACGAAAATGACATTCGCTTCACGCGGAAATATTAATCCCATTCACCACTGATCTAACAAGATGAAAGTATCCTATAACTGGATTTGCGAACTGGCACAGGTAAACTGGTCTCCTGAAGAAATGTCGGACCGTCTGACTGCAGCCGGAACAGCCTGTGAAGACATAGTCTCTCTGTCCGAAAAGTTCGAGAACATTGTCGTAGGTCATATCGTCTCAGTTTCAGACGTTCCCGGGTCTGATAAGCTAAAGTCCGCCCAGGTTGATCTTGGTGATGGACAACACACAATTCTTTGCGGCGCTCCCAACATAGCGACTGATCTAAAAACTCCGGTGGCCAGAATTGGGGCTGTTCTGCCAAGTGGCGCTAGAGTGGAATCTGTAACTCATTTTGGAGTGGAGTCCCACGGGATAATTTTGTCGGAAGCGGAGCTGGAACTATCTGAAGATCATAGCGGAATTATGGTTC
>JACZUZ010000174.1 GCA_022572905.1 Candidatus Zixiibacteriota bacterium
TTCCTGCTAACCACGCCTGCAAAGAACTCACAAACGATTGACTCGCTTCTTACAGAAAATGGAACGATCTTCGCGCCACGAACACTAGGGGAAACTGAACGCGTTACGGAGCTGAAACTGATAAGAAAACGTTTACCTCTCAAGAAATCTATTCTGGCGGGGCCGTTCCTGGTCGGGCCGGACGATTTTCGTTATTCGGGGGAAACGGTTCTTTCGATTCGTCCCGATTCGCAGGTAAAGTCGGCGATCAACGTCGCAATCTGTCGCTTTTCCGACAAAGATGACGAATGGGACTGGTTTGATACAGTGGAACATGACGGTGTATACACCGCGATTATTAACCGCAACGGTGTCTACGCTCTGATCATTGATAAAGCGCCGCCGATAATTTCGTCGGTCTCGCCGAGAAACTCCCGCAGAGTCAAAAGCAAGACTCCTACGCTGACCGCAACAATTGAGGACAAGCTCTCCGGTATCTGGGTTGATACACTTTTTGATATTCGTTTGGATGGTGAATGGTTGATTCCTGAGTATGACGCAGAAGATCATATTCTAAGAACCAAGCCAAATCACCCCCTCAAGCCTGGCTCGCATAACCTTGTCATAACTGTCCGCGACAATGCCGGAAATAAAGCGCGGCGATCGGTTAAATTTATCGTGGAGTAATAAAGAGGTCCGAGCGGATTCCCTGCGCCGGGGCTTGACTGACAGGTTTTTACACCACAAATTTCCCTCTGGAAAACGGTGATCGATATACGCGAGCGATAACCGGAGAAATTATCAGAGCGAATTCTTAACAAAATCTATAAAACAGCTATAACAAATTTCATAACAAATGTTTATACCTCTTAAAGACGACAATCCGACAATTCGCAAGCCCTATGTAACAGTTGGGCTTATTGCGCTGAATGTTCTGGTGTATCTCTTCAATAATCTTTTCAGTGGAGAGCTTCAAAACCATTTGTTCAATTTTACATATGGACTGATTCCCTATGAAGTGACCCACTTCGAAGAAATCTCAGCGCAAGTCGCCTCCAGCGCCCTCAGGGGAGTTAGCATGCTTGACACATCCGCGCTGTCCGCTCCTATTTTGTTGACCCCATTCACCAGCATGTTCATGCATGGCGGGCTAATGCATCTGGGTGGAAATATGCTTTATCTCTGGATATATGGTAACAACATCGAAGATTACTTTGGCCCTGTTCGTTTCCTGGCATTTTATTTGATCGGCGGAATCGCCGCAGTAGCGCTTCATATAGCCGTTTCTCCTAACTCGCCAATTCCGCTGGTCGGCGCATCTGGCGCTATCTCTGCGGTTCTGGGCGCATATCTGGTTCTTTACCCGCGGGCGCGTGTGCTTGTGTTTTATATTTTCTTTTATTTTTTCCGGACCACATGGTTGCCGGCTTGGGTGGTGTTGGGACTTTATTTTGCCATTCAGGTATTTAACGCGTTCCGTGGCTTTATGGACACCGGAGTCGGTGGTGGTGGCGGGGGAGTGGCGGTTATGGCCCATCTCGGTGGATTCGCTTTCGGTTGGATACTCTTGAAGCTGATTGTCAAGAACCGGGGCAAGGTTAGCTTTGGCGCCACTGATCGCCGTCGGGTTTACAAAATCAAATTCTAAATCTAAGGCGCTATAAAACCAGACACATTTCGGAGACGTTTATGCCCGGATTGTATATCGAGTCTCCGCCCTCTAAACGAAACTCACGTTCTGTTTCGCGAAGCCTTTACGGCCTGCCTTCCGAGAGGGAAACAGTCAGCTTTTCTGATGAGAGAGTCAGGATTTCTCTAAGCGCCTATGATGGCTATCCGCATCTTGTGGCTGACAAGAGCGACCTACTGATAATTCTGGAAGGATTGGTTTACAACAAGACTGATAGCGAAATAGTCTCGTCACTTGAGAGTATCAACGCTTGTTCCGATCAAGACAAAATTGCAAATGATGTCCGTTCATTGATTGAAACGTGGGATGGCGAATTTGTTGCGTTGTCTTACTGCAAGACTTCCGGGAAACTAATATTGTTCAACGACCGGTGGGGGAGGCTTCCCTTATATGTCTATAGCGGCGCCACTGGAATTGTTGTCTCGAGAGGGCTGGGAAGAATTGTCGAAAGCATTTCAGGTCTGTCATTCGACAGTCTTGGTATGGCGCAATTCCTCAGTTTCCAGCACACAATTGGCAAACGAACTCTCTTTGAAGAAGTCGACCTTATCCCTCCTGCCACGCTGCTTTGTTTTTGCAACAGCCCCAGCGGCGCCAACTCGACGAGGTCTCTGACGCGAACCTGCCTAAAGCCGATAGAGTTTCCAGAAAAGTTCGAGATAATTGATCGTAGGAGCGCGGTTGAGGAAACATTACGAGTGTTTCAAGAGTCGCTTTCAAACCGAGTCAACAAGCTACGCGAAAAGGGATTGGAGTTGACCTGCGATCTGAGCGGCGGTCTTGATTCGCGGCTGGTGTTTGCCGGACTGAGTTCAGTCGGCGCAATATTCACTCTCTGCCATGACTCGCTTTATACTGGCGATGAGAGTGAGATTTCAGAGAGAGTAGCCGAATCATTCGGCAAGAAATTACGCAAGTTCCGCGCGAGTCATCCATTTGAAAATATCGTGGCTCTTGAGGACATAGTCTTTCTCACAGACTGCGCGGTCAATTGTAAGACAGCCCTGGGGAGTTTCTTTGATGACGCCGAAAGGCGAAAAGGCTTCGACAATCCGGTAGCGAATTTTATGGGATTCGGGGGAGAGTGGCTCAGAAACTCCAATTTTCGAACATACGGCTATGGCACTGGTAGACGGGCCGTTATCAACGATTCACTAACGAAGTTTCTTCCGGTGAAAGTTTCCTGCGCGCTAACTGGTGTGAGTCCGGAGCGCTTTAGCGCTTCGCTGGATGAATTAACCGCATCTTTTCCAGACGGATCAAAAAATGCAATCAGTTCAAATAGTTTAGGTCGCGCATTCTATTATGAATTTCACAGAACCCTGGTGTCGTCGGGCGAGGAAAACACTCGGCGGTTTTTCTGGACAGTCTCTCCGCTTTCCAGTTTGGAATTGCTCAGGCTGACTCATCAAAGAATTGATCCCCGACTGATGGGAATAGGTATATTTGTCGAAGTTCTGGGGAGGATAGACAACCGTGCGTTAATGGTTCCGCTTTTTGGCTCAGGAATCAGATTAAATTCTTCGCTCAGCGTGCGTATCCATTCTGCGGGGCGAGACTTGCGCAATTTCGCGCGAAGTACGAGGTTGTTATATAATTCGGTGAAAGCGATCAAGGAGCGCCTCCACAATATGAAAAGCGCTGCAGGTTTAGCCCGAAAAAATCTAATTGCGTCCCATATTGAAGCGTCTCTTGAGTCAAATTCATTTCTGGCCAAGACTCTAAACTCTGATCAAGTCAGAAACTGCCTGCGCGGCTCAGTAAATCTTTCGTCACTCTACCAGCTTCTTACACTTGTGTCATTTGTGCGTCAAATATCCTCCCAACAAAAAGCGAACTGACACCTGGCGCTCGTCCGGCAGACTTTTTTTCTGACACTTCAGCTCAAAAAACCATCGCTGTCGTTGAGTTTCGCCTTGTCACAGTCGATACTTTATATAGAGAGAATTAATCAATGGATTCCAAAAAAAATTCAGACGATCCCCAGAATCAGGCCACAGCAGTGGTCGTCGATATCTCCCAGGTGGACGATCCCCTGCAGAAATCTGCTGAGAGGGTATTGCCAGCCGGTGAGACTCCAGATATATATATACCCACACGGGGAACCGGCGCAACGCCTTACACTTCCCGAAGCGCAAAGAAAAAGAAATTGGGATTTTTAGGCTTAATATCAAACGACATTGGAATTGATCTCGGCACTGCCAACACTCTTGTCTGGGTGCGTGGTGAAGGTATTGTGGTCAATGAACCGTCGGTAGTTGCTATAGAACGCAGTACCGGTCGGCCGATGGCGGTTGGGTCCGCCGCCAAGGAAATGATTGGGCGTACGCCGGGAGAAATCATTGCTATTCGCCCACTCAAGGACGGCGTTATCGCCGACTTTGAGACATCCGAAAAACTTCTATCCGACGTAATCCATCGCGTGGTCAGACGCCGTTATCTGATGAAGCCACGGATTGTGATTTCTGTTCCATCGGGAATTACAGAAGTCGAGAAGCGCGCCGTGCGCGATTCAGCTGAAAACGCCGGGGCCAGAGATGTATTTCTTCTCCCTGAGCCAATGGCCGCGGCAATTGGGGTGGGATTAGCGGTGGAGCAACCAACAGGACTGATGATTATCGATATTGGTGGGGGAACGTCCGAAATTGCAGTCATCGCTCTAAATGGAATAGTCACTAATACATCAATACGAATTGCAGGTGATGAAATGAGCGAATCGATTATCACCTATCTCAAAAAGAATTTCAATTTGCTTATTGGTGAATTGACCGCCGAAGAAATCAAGATCCAGATCGGTTCGGCCTTTCCCATGGAAAAAGAGCTGACTATGGAAGTCAAAGGCCGCGATCTCGTGGCCGGTATACCGAAGACTCTCAAATTATCGTCCTCACAGGTCCGCGAGGCTCTCCAGGAGCCAATAGATAGCATCGTCGATGCCGTTCGCGAGTCGCTGGAGAAAACTCCACCTGAATTAGCCTCCGATATTCTCGAGCGCGGCATCATACTCACAGGCGGAGGCGCTTTGCTACGCGGCATGGAAAAGAGACTTCGTCAGGAAACGAATTTGCCCGTCTTTGTCGCCGAGGATCCAATGACCTGTGTGGTCAGGGGATGCGGAGCCGCTCTCGAAAACTTCCAGCAATACAGCAAAGTCATGATGAAGAGCCGCCGCGACTAGGCGTTAACTTCCTTGTAATTGATTTTCTCTGTTGATTTTCTATCAAACCCCTCTTGAAATCACCCATTATCCGTTGAACTGCAAGCATTTATAGCTATTAGCCCGTCAGGGGGGATGCCATTTTGGGCACTGCTGCGGTATGCTGGAGTGGCAGGAAATGAGTGATTACATATGTTAGCGCGAGAGATAACAGATAAACAGGGTGATAGTCCAAAAATATTCCGAATCTTGCCCAATCCTGGTGGAGAGGGTTATATTTGCTTCATGGCCAATAAACAATATTGGGAGCGCCCTCGTGAATTAGAAGAGTATCGATTCAAATGTGGGCATTGTAACGATTGGACAAATTCCAGAGAGGGGCTTCAAAGCTACGCACCCAATGGCCACCTATGCGCTTGGGTCTACATCTGTCCTCGCTGCCAAGAGCCAAACTATTTCAAGGGTGCGGATAAGGAAGTCCAGCAACCTGTCCCCAGAGTTGGCCGTGATATTCCAAACCTGGAAGAAACCGATGTTGGCAAATTGTATGAAGAGGCTCGCAAGGCCCATTCGGCTGGAGCGCACACAGCCTGTACCATGTGTTGCCGAATTATTCT
>JACZUZ010000175.1 GCA_022572905.1 Candidatus Zixiibacteriota bacterium
AAAAACACCCTCACACGCGAAATCAAACGGCTTGAATTGCAAGTTGCGCGGTTATCGAGCAGAATAGGGAAGTGAGCGCCGGGAGTTTGGAAGGGTCTAAATGGTTAATATCTCCCAAACGATGCCCCTTCTGTTCGTGCACGGGCAGATGTGGACATCTGCCGCGCACTAGGGCAATGTCATCCCGAGCGAAGTCGAGGGATCTAACAACGATGTTGGCAAGAATTCGTCGCTTTCAGCTCCTCAGCATGACAGAAGAAGCGTGAAGCGCACAGTGAGGCCGGTCACTGATGAAGTAATTCATTTTTGTCATCTTGCGCGCAAGAATATCCGTAAGTACGAATAGCTCGAAAGCGCCCAGAGGGCGAGAGTTATCCACGTGAGCAACGTTATCAATAGCGCCGAATCAAAATCATTGCGAATCATATAGGCCCCCATCAGCGCCACCAGAAATCCGAAATAGATTTTCCCCGACAGTATGGAGTGTTTGGGCGCGCCTTCGGTTTTCATAAAGAACATCCCACCCAGCGCAATAACAATATCACGTCCAACAATCGTTCCAGCCAACCAGAACGGGAAATCACGGAATTGCAAGAGGGCGACCAGTACGATGCCAGCGAATATTTTGTCAGCAAGTGGATCAAGGATCACGCCGTAAGGATTCTTGCGCTTTATGCGATGCATTCGCCGCCGCGCGTAAAGACCATCGAGGAAATCCGTAAGACCGGCTATTAGCAGAATAGCAAGAGCGCCTGCTCCTGCGAAAAAACTATCCTCGGACAATTCCAGATAAATCAGAACAGCGAGCGGAATTCGCGACAATGAAAGAAGATTGGCGACAGTCCAGAAAGTGTCGCGAACTTCGTACCTGTCATACATTACGTCATGTTTTTGCGTACCGATATCTGCCATTCGATTGTTTTCTTCAAACCCTCTTCAAGAGGTATATTGGCCGACACACCAAGCAGACGCTTGATCTTTGAGTCATCCGGAATTCGGCGCATGACATCTTCATATCCTTTGGATATATCTTCATACGGAATGAATTTTAGTTTCAGTTCCGGAGCGTCGGGCATCAGGCTATGAATTAACTTCGCCAGATCAACAATCGTGATTTCTCTGGTTGCCCCGATATTGAGAATCTCCCCGTTGGCTTTGTCGCTGTATGTCGCCTGAGCTAGTCCTTCTATAGTGTCAGAAATATAGGTAAAACTGCGCGTTTGTTTGCCGTCGCCGTGTATCGGAATTTCTTCACGCTCAAGAATTTTGTCAATGAATACCGACTGCGGTCCCCCCCACCAACTCAAATGATGACGCGGGCCGTATGAGCCAAAAAATCGTAAAAGCACAACCGGGAATCCATAGGCTTCCATGCTCGCCAGACAAATATGTTCGTCATACATTTTCGACACAGCGTAACTCCAGCGCGGTCGCGACGACGGACCGATTACCAGGTCGCTTTCTTCGCTGAAAGGAAGCGCTGGGTTTTTGCCATAGACATCCGATGTCGACGCCACCAGAGTCTTGGCGTTCAACTCGCGCGCGAGTTTTAGGACATTGACTGTGCCCTGGTTGTTGATTACGAGCGTGTCGATTGCGTTTCCGTAGCGGGGAATCTTAAATGCGGCCAGATGAACAATGATTTCGCAATTGTCGCTAACTTTACGGAATTCGCCATACTCAAGGATATCCAGTTTATGAAACTCAAAGCGCTCGTTGTCTTCATGCTGGGAGATATTTTCGTATTTCCCCATTGATAGGTTATCGACTGCGACAACGCTGTGTCCGTCGGCAATAAATCTATCTGTCAAATGCGAACCGATAAATCCTGCCGCGCCTGTTATTAGAATTTTCATCGTGTGTTATTTGAAATTCTGGTTTTGAACTTTATTGTTTGGGTGGATGATAGCGCCTCCCGAAAATATGACGGCCGATTACGCGGAAATAGCTCCGGGTCGTTTTCATGATTTTCATTTTCGAGTCGCCGACGCGAATGTTGGAGTCAAGCAACATAGGCGCTTCAGAAATCTTCGCTTTCATCAAGTTGAATTTAATTAACATCTCTACCATGCACACAAATCCCGGTTCGGTAATTAAGTCGTCACCATATATGTCAAGCGCTCGTTTCACAACCGAGCGGCGGTACATTCTAAAAAATGAGCTGAATGTGTTGATTCTGCGCAAGCCCAGCGTATATCTTAGCAAAGTGTTGGCTATATAGCTCAAGATTCGTCGAATCAGTGGAGCGCCGACCACTTTTCCGGCTCCATAGACCGAGGCCAGGGCCAGGTCGGACCCGCGCCTGATCTGTTCGCGCATTTTGCCCAGAATGCAAAGATCGCTGGTATTGTCCGCTTCAAGAGTGACCAGAAGGTCGTGCGCGTCAGAAATCTCAATAGCCTTCTTGAAAGCCGCCAAGAATGCCGCTCCCGGGCCTTTGTTTTGCTCGAAAGAGATCAATGTCAAAGGAATCTGCTTCTGGAACTCGCGGGCGCGGTCGGGCGTATTGTCTTCGGATCCGTCATCCACAAGAATTACATGAAAGTCGCATTCCAGATAGAGCGATATTCGCCGAATGTTGGAAAACAAGAAAACCAGGTTTTCCTCCTCATTATAGGCGGGAATTAAAAAGAAGAGCTTGGGGGTCGAAGAGTTCATCAGGGGAATTTAGCAAAAGAACCAGATTCCACAAGCCGGAAGGCATAACAGGCCAATCTGGATCGGAATTGCACAATTTTCTGGAACAAGCTTGAATAGAACTGATTTTGAGGGAGGACAGGGAACACCGTATTGTTTATATTGTAAGAGTAATCGGCGGCGGGCGATAATTCCGAATCAGTTTCCCTGCCGCCGACTTTTATGAAAATAGGCGCCGGAGCCAAAGGAACTGGAACTAAGAATTTTTCAAGACAAATGTTTTCATGACAAAAAGTTCTACGACAAAGAAGACAAATCGACGACTATCCACAGAGCGTCCACTCCTCGTCTCAATTTCGGCCAGTCGAGCTATGCAGTTCCTCGCGAAGGAGTTCTTTGCGATAACGCTGCTTACCGCAACATTGTTCGCTCCAACAGCCTCAGCCAATAACGCCACCGATTGGGAAACCAATAATGAGGCTCGCGTCCGCCTCCTGACGCCTTTCGGGATAGAGGATGACGGTCGCACGCTCTGGATCGGATTGCAATTCGAGCTTGAAAAGGGATGGCATTCCTACTGGAAAAATCCGGGAGCGGCGGGATTGCCGCCGAGCTTTACCGAGATAGACAGTTCTGTAATTGAGGAATTGGAGATATCGTTTCCACCTCCGCATTTTTATCCCCTTGGCGGCGAACTGGACGCAAACGGTTACGCCGATGACGTTACCTATCCGGTCAGAATTAAGTTGACCGAAGAATACGCGTCAGGCGAAGAAGCTGTGTTAGGGTTGGAGCTATTCTATCTGGTTTGCAAAGATCTTTGCGTGCCTCATCGAGTGGATTTTTCCGCAAAAGTTGATCTTGACGCTCCGCCTCGGGATAACGCCGAGAAGTCCCCTGAGTCATTTGAACTCATAAAGGCTCTGGCGAGTCTGCCCAAAGATCCGGAGATGGTCACAGGTTATAGCGCCAGCGAGGCTCTCGAAAGTTTTGGCTCGTCCTATCGACTAAAGTTTGAAATAAAAGTACCCCAAACCGGCGAAAATTTTCCGGAGATTTTCTTTTTTACTGAAGCGCCGCTAAAATTCGCGCCGCCAAAAATTACTGCGGGGAAAACAGCGCAAGATCTAATAATCACCGCGCAGGTCGATCCGCAAGTCGCGGGTCAGAAAATAGATTCTTTTACTCTCGATTATTTAATAACCGGACTGTCTCTCGAAAACAAAGAATATTCTGTAGAAAAAATCGTGAGTTTGGAAACAACCGCCGGAATCGCTGTTGTCGCAAGAACGGGCGAAGAATTGTCATTCGCATGGGTGATTATTTTCGCGCTTATGGGCGGATTAATACTGAATATAATGCCCTGCGTATTGCCGGTGCTCTCAATCAAACTAATGAGCGTTCTCAAATTTTCCGGAAAGTCGCAGGGGAATGTTGTTGGCGGGATGCTGGCCTCCACCGCTGGAATTGTAGTTTCATTTCTCGCGCTTGCTCTGGCGGCGGTAATCGCCAAGAACGCCGGAGCGGCTGTGGGATGGGGCGTTCAGTTTCAGGAACCGGCCTTTGTGACATTCCTGGCGTTGATAGTGTTTATCTTCGGATTAAATCTATGGGGGCTGTTTGAAGTCACCTTACCGCAATCAGTGTCCACCGGCGCCGCCAAATCGGCCGGGAAAGGCGGGCATTTTATGCAGGGGTTGCTTGCCACGCTGCTGGCGACACCTTGCTCAGCGCCATTTTTAGGAACCGCAGTTAGCTTCGCGTTGACCAGTCCGGCCCCTGAAACATTTACTGTTTTTGGCGCAGTTGGAATTGGGATGTCCACTCCGTATCTGATTTTGGCGGCTTTTCCGGGAGCGATAAGATTTCTCCCCAAACCGGGCGCATGGATGGAAACAGCGAAAGTGTTTTTTGGATTTCTGCTGATGGGAACTGTTATCTGGTTGATGTTTGTTCTTTCCAGTCAAGTCGGCTCGATTACTATCGCCTTGGTCTGGCTGGCCTTGCTCACGCTTGCCTTGATTCTCTGGGCCAAGAAAGCGCTGGCGCCACAGCGGACTATGTTCACAAGTGTGTCAGGGATTATATCTCTGGCTATGGTTCTGGCGCTTTCGTACTGGACAGTCGCGACCGCAATCGACGGACGAAAGAGTTCCGCTTCCTTAGGCGTCGCAGATAACTCCGGCATTGATTGGAAACCATTTACAGAAGAGGCTCTTGCAGACGCCCTTAACTCGGGAGCGGTTGTTTTTGTCGATGTAACCGCCGACTGGTGCTGGACCTGCAAAATAAATGAGAAACTATTTATAGAAACCGAAAAAATACAAACCCGTTTGAGCGAGAACAACATTGTTTCCTTCAAAGCCGACTGGACAACTCGCAATCGGGAAATTAGTGATTTCCTGAGGCGCTACGGCCGCAGCGGGATTCCATTCTATATTATTTATTTTGGCGGCGACCCGAACGATTTCTTTACTTTCCCGGTTACAATCACAGGCGATATGCTGGCCGAAAAGCTCGACGAAGCGGTTGAGAAAAACGGAGTCTTAAGCGCCGACAAACCAATCGACGAATCTTTCATAAATTTGCAAACTTTCTAAGCCCGGTTTCGTAATAAATCCATAGATAAAGAGAATCAGAGTTTATTCATTATAATTTTTAAGAGGAACAGAAATGAACAAGAAGTTTTTCAAACTTTCACTGGCAACCGCGCTCGTGGCGTCGTTGATGTTGACGATGTCCGTATCGGCAA
>JACZUZ010000176.1:0-2023 GCA_022572905.1 Candidatus Zixiibacteriota bacterium
ATCAGTCTATTACTATTTGCGTGTCGTTGTATATTGTTTCTTTAACAAGCCGGATCGCCCGTTTGAAGCAATAATAACCACGCCCATGCTATTAGTTGCGCTAATTGTCACAGCCGTCGGTGTTCTCGGTCTCGGTCTTTTCCCCGACAATTGGGTTAATCTTTCCCGAGAAGCTTTTCTTGCTTTCCTCTAGTTTTGGTTCTTAGAATTCCGGGAAATTAGTGGTTACTGTCTTTGGGGGGAGGGCGCTGGTCCGGTCCGCCGGTGGGCCGCAGTGTGTAAAAACCCAGAAGAAATCCGGCCGCGCAAAGTAGCATCATGCCAAATCCAAACTTAAACACAACGCCCCATCTGAGTCCTCTCTTGAGAACTGATTCATTCGGGTTGGAAGGATCATAGTAAACATTTACTAGTTCACCAGCCGGGAAGCGGCGCGTTAATTCTCGGGCGGTTTGGCGGCGCACGCTCTTGCCGCCAAAACCCGGAGCGTCGAAATCGGATGTATCGACAAACCCTTGGGAGTCTATTTCGTAGCGGTAAATAATTTGGGGATAGATCGCTTTTTCATCTATGACAGTTGAGGAAACAACCACTCCGCCCGCTGATGGCCAGTCAAATTTGGCTATCTGTGAGCTTAAGTCATCCGCGGAATAAAAAATCAGCCACAGCCCGGCGCCTGCTACAATCAAGCCGCAAATAAGAAGTACTTTCAGGCGAGAGGGGGTTTTCGCTTTCCTCCCAAAGAGCAAACCCAAAGCGGCAAATAGAAAAGTCACAGCGAATGATATCACTATGAGATTTAAACTGGTCATGATTATAAGCACAGTCGATGGAATTTTGTTTAACAGCGAACTGCGCGCTCAAATGTATTCGCTAATTTGCTGTAGCGAAAGAAAAATTTGAGGTAGTCAGAAAAAATGTTATGACTTGTCAGTATTGGCCTAATTAATCGCTAGCGCAGAGAGCTAGATTTGATATTCGCAGGGCGTATCGCCATCTCTAAAAATGTAGAGAACTATAAACAAAGCGTCGGAAATATCGATAGCGCCCGAACAATTCGGATCGCCAGATTCAATTGGATCGGGCGCCGCGCCGTCTTTGAATATGTATGTGATAAGGAAGATGGCGTCGCCAATATCAATCGATCCGGAGCGGTTGGCGTCACCAGCCAGCTCCGTTACAATCTCAGTGTATTCAAACAGAACAGAGCTACTATCGCTGACTTCCAGCGAGGCCGGGACGCCCTGATCGTAGTAATTCTCGGCTGAGCAACCAGCGGCCTGAAGTCCGATCAACGCTGTCTGGGATAGCCCGCTTGTTCCGACATTGAGGTAATTCACGCTGATGTCTCCGTTCTTTTCCAAAATCACCTGAAATGTGACCAGCGTATCGTCGGCTGAATTGAAATTGCCGATCTGATCCCAGGTAATGGCGTATCTGAAATTGGGAAGGTGTTTGAAGTAAATATCTCCGTGTCCGCCACCCAGGGGATCGATGGTCAAGTCGTTCCAAAATGGCGCTACGAAAGTAGAAAAAGGAGCGCCGGGAATGCTCAGTTGATCATAATATCCATTTGCATTCACCGCGCTGTCGGAAAACGAAATAGCGCCGTTCACACCGACCCACATTTCGTTGTAATCCACTCCAAAGAAAGGAAAATCGAATCCCAGGTAAAATGGACCGGCGCTGCCGTCATCAAGCGGCGCGCTACCTTGATTGTAATATATGTTATGGGGGATCTTTGTGCCGGTTTCTGTTATCTCTATCCACTCAAAGTTCGGACCGGATACGCTGTCAGACGATTGAGCCGTGTAGCTGGTGTCGAAACATGGCACAGTCATAAAAACCGGAACAAGAGTCAGAGAATCAAGCGGCCCTGCACCGATTCCCCATGAAATTTTCAACAATCCCAGATAAGGATCGGGGCTGTCGCCGACTACACTTGCATCGAGCGTTATAATCAATTCCAGCGAATCCAATGGAGCCAGGATTCCTACTGAAGGCGAAGCGCTCAACCAGCCAA
>JACZUZ010000176.1:2033-5387 GCA_022572905.1 Candidatus Zixiibacteriota bacterium
GAGCTGATCGAAAAAGCGATACCCGAGACAGTCGATCTATTGATTACATATAAGGAAAGGCTCCCGATCTGGCCTTGTTCGACCACTGTGTCGAGGTATATTTCGCTCGTATATAGTGCAGGGGGCGAAGTGAGTCCGGTAATGGCCGCCTGAAGGTCCGGACGGGGGCCAATATTTTCCGATGTCGTTCCCGTTTGCGGAGAGCCTGACGCGGTCATGATTACGCGTATTTGGTCCGAACTGAGCGTTGTTCCGTAGGTGGACTTGTAGTATCCCTGCAAACAGGCGGCAGCGCCGGCAACTATTGGGGAGGCGGATGATGTTCCGCTGAATTTCGCTGTGTAGCGCTGATTAATATCTCCACCTCCGTTAAAAAGATCACCGTAGCCGGTTGTGACAACTTTGCTACCATAACCTTGAAAATTAACACGCTGGCCATAGCAACTGAACGTAAGCCGTGAGCGATCGGAGAAAACACCGTCATTCGGCGGAGCGCCGGCGCCAACTATAATCGCGTGGGAGTTGCGGTATGTTGTATCAAAAAGAAGTCCATACAGAGCGGTATCGTCATAATTCTCCGCTCCGTTTCCAGCCGCTTCAATTACGGTGATACCCCTGGCCCACAAAAATTGAATAGCGTCGTATTCAGCTTGCCAGTATTCAAGACAGACATATCCAAGCTGATCGTCTCGCGGAGAGAATCCAAAGCGCGGACCCGGCGCATGAAGTTCGATAAGCATAATATCTCCAGGGCTGAGATTCTCACCGGCCAGCATGAAAGCTTCCGCCGCAGACATGCCCGAAACTGAGATCATTCCCACTTGCGCCGAGGGACAAATACCGGTGGCTCCATAACTGTTGCTGGTAGCTACCAGTTCGCCCAGCACAGCCGTTCCGTGGTCATCGTCACTATTGTTCCCAACTTCCAAAAAAGCGGATGCGGCGGCGTCCAAATCCTCATGCGTTGTGTTCCATCCAATTTCAACGTCAATGATTTTCACTCCGAAGCCATCACCACCCGCCTGAGTCCACGCAAATTGAGCGTCGATTCCGTCAGGCGCCGGCCCGAGATGTAATTGCGCTGTATCGAATGAAGGAGTGGGCGGGGGAATGTCTGTGGCCACTTCAAGTTTTGGCATGAAATAAGCCAGTTCAATTTCGGGTAGTCTGTTAAGCGAATTAATAAGCGCTTCCACCGCTGAGTTATCGATTAATTCAATACGATAATAGCTTCCCATATCAGCCAGTCGTTGTTTGCTTTTCGCTTCTAGGGCTATTTTTTCTCTGCCATCAGCAAGAGTAGATTCATCAAATAGCGGGCGCACACCGACCGACGAATATGGTTCGATAAGCTCCTTCGATTTTTCTAAAGAGAAGTCCATCTGTGAGATAAATTTACCAGAACGCATTCGAACAACCGCTTCATCGCGAAATTTAACTACCACATAAGCGATTTCCACGTCGGTAGAAACGGGAGTGAATGACGGGGCCGGGCGAACGAGCCTCTCTCGTATGGGCGCCTGTAAGTAGACGCTTTGTGAGACGCTTACGTTTCCGACAGAGATTTCTTTCGGAGCTCTTTCGGCGGGGACCGCAATCGCAATCGACACAAATACGAGTGATATTCCGAATGTCCGAAGTCTATCTTTTTTTAAGTTATGCGGCATAATTTATCAACGCCCATGTCCCTGTATGTCTGTTTCTCTGCGAATTTATTTATCTTCCCGGAGAATTTTGGTGAGGACAGAAGTATTTTAGATTCGCGGACATTTATCCGGGAATGCGCCTTAAGGCTGCTGTATCTTAGGATTACTGCGCCTTCAACTCCAGCGCAATACACTTGCCACTAATGGATTCGTCCAATAGCGGGAAACGGCCCGGGCAGGCGTCCATGTAAGAATATATCAGCTAACGGCTTATTTTCAAAGAGAGAAGTTAGAGCAGGCGAGGCTATCCAAGGCGGAATTTGCCATTGCGCTTTTCTACTGCCACAGGATATTTACCCGTGAAACAGCTTGCGCAATAACCCATTTTCGGAAGACAATCAAGACCCAGCATGCCTTCCACTGATAGATATCCGAGACTGTCAACACCAAGGAAATCGCGGATTTCCTCCACGGATCTGGATGACGCCACCAGCTCTTCTTTGGTCGGCATATCGATTCCATAGTAGCAGGGAGAGATAATTGGCGGTGACGATGATCTGAAATGAATTTCTTTCGCCCCTGCGTCACGAATAATCTGAACCAGTTTCTTTGCCGTTGTTCCGCGCACAATTGAATCATCGACTACAACCACTCGCTTGCCCGAAAGCACACCACTGACAGGGTTGAATTTTACTCGAACATCCAAATCGCGAATATTCTGATCGGGATCAATAAACGTGCGACCCACATAGTGATTACGAATAAGTCCGATCTCGTACTTGATACCGGACTCCTCCGAATAGCCCAGTGTAGCGGTATTGGCGGAGTCTGGAATACCTATCACAATATCGGCGTCCGCAGGATGTTCAATGGCTAGCTGTTTGCCAAGGCGTCGCCTGATTTTGTCTACGTTCTCGCCAAATACTTTTGAGTCGGGGCGCGCAAAATAAACATATTCAAAAATACAACTCGCGCTCTTACGATTCTTGAAAAGCCTTATTGACTCTGTTCCTTTTTGCGTGATTTTTAGAACTTCCCCGGGTTCTATGTCGCGAATATAGCGCGCGCCCACCAGATCAAATGCGCAGGTTTCCGACGCGACAACATACCCGCGTTTGTATTTGCCCAGACAAAGCGGCCGAATACCTCTTGAATCCCGGACAGCGATAATCGAGTCTTCTGTAAGGAAGAGAAGCGAATATGCCCCTTTAACTTTCTTCAACGCGTCACAGATAGCGTCCATAATCGTGGGTTTTCTGGATTTCGCTACCAGGTGCAAAATTATTTCAGTGTCCGAAGTAGTCTGGAAAATAGACCCCTGCGCATCGAGGGCATTGTGCAATGTCAGACTATTGGTAAGATTTCCGTTATGCGCTATCGCCAGTTTACGGTCACGGTTAGTGATAACGAAGGGCTGAATGTTGGTAAGCGATGACGCTCCGGTCGTGGAGTATCTGGTATGACCGATTGCCGCAGTTCCTGTCAACCCTGAGAGAACATCATTTTGACCAAATACCGTATTGACTAGCCCCATACCACGGTGCATGTGGAATTTCCCTTTGTCGGAACTGACAATGCCGGCCGATTCCTGACCTCGGTGCTGAAGGGAATACAAACCAAGATAGCTGAGATTGGCGGCGTCGCTTACCCCAATTGCGCCAAAGAGTCCACAGCAGTCTCGCATACAGGATTCACCCATCAGAGCGCT
>JACZUZ010000177.1 GCA_022572905.1 Candidatus Zixiibacteriota bacterium
GTTTTCGCTTATAGGGCTTGTAGCGCTTGAGAAACTAAAATGAATTGCGCCGCCAACGCCGGGGGCTCCAAGATGAATATGTCCTTCGGTCGTGTTTTGAGCGTCGTGGCAAACTGCGATATCAAGAGTACTCGCGTCCGCGCTTAATTCGCAAATACCTACTCCATTTGAGAATTTATCTGTTCCCGCTCCCGCGTCGGCCTGGGCTTCATCCACTGTGAACGCAAATTTGACAGGCTCTCGAACAATTTGGCCCCGGATCTCTCCGGCGGGGACGAGTTTGGTGTGTAAGTTCACATACAGATTACCGGCCAGAAGATTAGTGACATCCATGGAACTTAGGGACCAGGTTTCTACAATCGGGTTTGTCGAGCTGGAAAAAGGGAATACCACCGACCCGTTAGTGCATGCCGCTGCAAAATGAATGTGGCTACTTAGAATACTATCGTTCGGAATATCATGCCAGACATGGATCGAAAGCTCGCTTGAATCGGGACTCAAGATGCAAACTCCCATTCCCATATGATCGCTTGCGGTACCAGCGCAGGCGTTGGCCTGTTTACCGTCGATGGTAAAAGCGAATCGTATCGGGTCAGGATCAGGAGGTAGCGCCATGAAGATCGTGTCTTTCATGCTGAAGGGATGTACCAAGCAGAGATAGGGGAAAGGGCCAGGACCATCACCTGCTGTAAAGACAACATCAAAACTCATCCCCGACGTCAGTAAACCCGAATTCCAGGCTTTGGGTGACCCGCCATCAGAAGTAGTGGTATGTTGAATAAATCCGCCGGATACGTTTGTCCAGCGAACTGTGTCTCCCGGAGACACAAGAGTCTTGGTGGGCGCAAAGAAAAAGCTACCTGCATTTACATGATGGATTGTGGAATGCGCAGATTGGCTGGCGCAAATCGTAATAAGAACTCCGACAATCAATATTTTAGGGCTTAGGGAGAGAGGAACCTTCATCTTAGTGTCTCCTATGAGGTTATAGCGAGTTTTTAATGTAAATGCTTATCAAGATCATATTTTACTATCAAAAATCACCTTGGTATTGAATAGCCAAACAGTGAATATTCTCCAAGTTGCGCTTTGTTTGCCAGTGCGGGCGGTTGGGTTCTCCCAAAATAGATTCTGAGAGATTTCCACGGCGAGTAGGGCCGTATATCTGTTTAGACCGGGCTCAAAAACAGAACCTCTTCGCCCAATTCGGCGAAGGTGGTCTGAGAGTTAACATGAGTATAGAATCTCAATTCTGACCCATTTGTTCCCGGAACTTTCGTAATAATGAAACAATCGCCGGATGACGACCATCTCGCTATTCTGACTCAAGTTGCGAAAGGAGGTATTTTTCTTTACAAGTTTATCGAAACTTCACATGAGCTGCATTATTCGTGAGCGTAACCTCACCAACGCTAAGGGTATAGGCCTGGACACCTTAAGTAACATTTGAAGCGCTCCAGGTTAGCCTGATGGTATCTGAAATTGGAGTGTCAGAGAACTGGCTCTCCGGTCGCTTTCATCATATACAAACTCACCCATCCGGCAAGAGATAATTAGTGGGCTGGAATACGATTTCCGTACGCGCAGGAGCTAAACTACTCTTCTAAATCTGCCGAGCTATAGAACATAGAATGGAAGAGTATAGTTGTGGCGTTTCATTTTGGATCGCTCTAATCTCATCTGATAAACGTCAATCTTTAGCAATCGACTCCAAAAACATACTGATCTAAGACGATGTTCGCACGAGAATTAAGCAGAACCACAGCAGTGATGGTCTATGGCGGAACGTTTCTAATCTCCGCGCTTTCGTTTTTTACCACATTGAACGGGCTCGCAATAATTGTAAGCTATCCCCTGGCGATTATAGGCTCGCTGGGATTTCAGGGCGCGATGCTTGGAATTGCCTGGAGTCTGATCAGGATCAAGAGAAACCGCATGACCTATGTGGTAGTGTTTGCCACTGCCGCTATATTCTCAATATTCTTCTCATACGCGAATTTCGACTCCAAATTACGCGAAAACACTCGATCAATGGATGCTCGAAACGCATTTGCGAAAGTAGGTCGTGAAGTAATTGAGGAGCGGTCATCGCTGGCAAAGAGGGCGAGACTGACCGGACAATACCAGCTTGACAGGCTGTCCCATTTGATAGAGCTGGAAGAAGAGCATGGTTGGGCGACACTGGTCGATGAAGGAAGTCAGGACCTGTTCGTTCAGTCAGTAATTGAAGGGGCTCGAAGAACTGTGAAAGCCTGGTCCGCTAACGAGGGTCGTGATTACCATCAGGGAAGCGGACGGGGAATTATCATAAATTATCTCGAGAGTAGGCGCGGTCAGTCGAGAATGCTCCTAAACAGAGTGAACGACTATGTCCAATGGGCCGACACAATTGCGACACGTGTGTCAGAACGTGATTCTGTAGCTGTTCAATTTGCCTACGTAAATCGTGTCGTAATTGATTTTCCCACAAGCGAAATCGAAATGATTCTGGGTCGGGAATTACCAGAGCTAAAGGCCCTTCCTCAACCGGGAGAATTCGCAGAGAAAGCCACGAGCTCCCAGCACGCTCTCGCATTGGTCATCGAAGATCTCTTTAGCATGAATCCTTTGGCTATCTTTTCGCTGGCTCTGGCGTTCGCCATTGATGCGATCATACTCTTAGTTGCCCTAGCCGGAAGCCGAGCGATATCCGACGTTGATTCATCCGATTTCGCCCTGGAGCGAGTGGAGGAAGAGGCTATTAGTCGCTTGAAATCAGTTTCACTGGATAATCCGACTATTTTGAGCGAGCGTCTGGAAGAGAATCTAGCCAGTTATCGAATCGCCGCGCGTTACAGAGATCGCCTTTCTATTCTCAAAGATGAATCCAGAGCCCTGGAACAGGGAAAGCGAATTGTTATTCCTAATTCCCGGGTAGCTATTTTGGAGTCCGACCTGGACTCGTCGGGTGAGAACAATCCTGGCTCCACTCAAAAAGACCGCTCATCAACCAAGATCATTATTAAGTCGTCCTAAACTCTGGTTGTTTCTGGTCTCCCCAATTTCCCGTCAATAGATTTTCTCAGTTTTGAAACCCATACTTCAAGTCGTTAGGATGTGGAATTCATGCTCCATTTCTGAAAATCCAGGAGCTCGGTCGGTCCTGTTTTAGATTGCGGTGGCCGCCCAAACCGCATTACCAGGAAAACGCCGACTGGGTAGCAGTCCCAGATTTGAAATTTACAGGAGGAATGAACATGCGAAAATTGGGTCTATTGGTCTTGATGGCGATGATCGAAATTGGAAGAAGTTAGGCTATGAGAGATTTCGCAGTTCAGGCGCCTGTTGACCCACAGACAGGTTCAGCGCCATCTTTGAAAATATAGTAGGCGAGCCAGACCGCGTCGCCGATTGAAAGAGTGTTGTCTCCGTTCGCGTCCGCCTCATCAACGCAAGGAGGCGCCGCTCCGTCTTTAAATATATAATTCACAATAAAGACCGCGTCCCCGATATTTACATCGCCGCCGTGATCCGCGTCGCCGGCTACAAGACAGCACACGGAGTTCCGTATCGCGCTGTGAATTGTTGAGCGAGGCGAAAAGAGCCCGCTGGAATTCCGGGCGATTATGAGATAATCATATTCCTGGCCGATAAGTAAGCCTGGGTCGAGAAATGCGCTGTCATCAATTCCAGAAGTTGTCAGGTCGCCCAGTGAGTCATCAATTCGAAAGAATGAGCCGTTTGATGATCCGGGGCGCCGGTAGATGTGAAATACCAGCCCGAGAGTATATTTCCATGATAGCTCCAATGATGTATCGGAGAGATATTGCGAGTTGATTTCGGTGACCAAGGAAGGCCAGACAACTGACACCAAACTCACATCTTCACGCTGAAATGAATTGTCGGGCATAATGCCCTCCAGGTGAAGTCCTTCTCCGTTGGACGTATTGTAAAAATAGTAGTCGTAGGCTCCACCCGAGGATTCGGACAAATAGTTTTGGAAATCGTCAAACCAATTCCCCTGGTCGTAACCAGAGCCATCGGAGAGATCAATCTTGATTTCTTCATCGCTATCATGAAGAAATCCGAAAAACGTAATCTCACCATTAGCCGGACTCGAAAGATTGCTATTCTTCACCTCTCCAAAAATCGTTCCTTGAGCCAATGATTCACCACTTAGTGAAAGGAAAACGCTCAGAAAAATCACAATGACCCTGAGGCCGAATAAAAATAAGGAGGTTGAGAAATAGTTTATGTGGGCGACGTAACTCATTTAATTATAGCGTATTAACAAATTTCCGACGAGAGATCAAGAAGAATAATTGACGGCCATCCTTACATATTATCATTGTTATCGGCCAATTGGGCTGAGTAGGATATCATATCAATCGTGAATCCTCATGGGTTTATTTGGCAAAATTATTTGAGCAAATAGCGAGTAAACGGTTGGTATACTACAAGTATACGACGTAGCAAAATATAGCGCTATATCTTCACTACGCAAGTGAGTTTTCAGCGTGAAATCAATTGTGGCCTCGCTGTCGCCTGGCATTGAAGCTCGCGAGAGCGGTAAAAATTTTGAAAGAGAACTAACTTAGATTATATTCCCTCATGGCAGGGATAATTTTAGGATCGACACTAAGTTCAATTTCAAAGTGGGAGAAATCTTGAGACTGATCATTTTCCCAAGGCTCACCTTGATACTATTCGCGAGTTTCGTCGCGTGCCTTTTCGTATTGGACAATTCTTCGTGCCGAGCTCAGCCAGTTTTAAAACCCGCGCCGGGGGAGGTTTGGCGCAGAATTGTCGGGGCGCAGAAAGCCCTGGCGGGTGACGCTCCGAATGTGCAGGTGGCCACTCATAATGTGGGCAACATCCAGGTTGGACATACGAATCTGGGACACTTTGGATTTGGATTTTTAGGAGCGCAGGAAGATCCAACTACGGGCGAGGTTTGGCCTTCGGCCATTTTTCCGGCCAATAGCGCGAAAAACCATCTCTATATTGCGGCCCTCTGGATTGGCGCTGTGGTGGGTAGGGATACGTTAGTAACCATTGGCGCTGACGATGGTTTTGTCGTGCACGAATGGTGGCCAGGGACAAAGGATGGAATTGTACAGCGATCGAATAATCCGAAGAGCCGATTTTATGATCCGCAAGCTCTATCCGAACAGGATATTATTGCCACATATTACGACACTCTCACCGATGTTGGAACAACCGCGCAAGACCCAATAGATGGACGACCTCACAAGCCCCTGAACCTGAAAGTCGTGGAGCGTTCACTGCAGTGGAGTTACGATTACGCGTCGGACTTTGTGCTATTCGACTTCCTAATTACGAACATCGGATCACGTAAACTCGAGAAGGTCTA
>JACZUZ010000178.1 GCA_022572905.1 Candidatus Zixiibacteriota bacterium
GCGAACAAGTCTTGAGCGAAGCTCAAAAATTGGGTCACCTCTCCTACGACTGGAACCTTAACGATGTCAAACGTGATAAGTAGTTATTACGATGTATCGTGACTCTTTCGTCACAGTTATAATTCCGGCCCTAAATGAAGCCGTCACGATTGGCTCCGTAATTAGGTCTTTGCCTGATAGTATTGATTTGATAATTGTTGGCGACAATGGATCAACCGACGGCACCCGCGAGGCGGCTGAACGTGAAGGAGCGCGGGTTTTTGATGAACCTGAGCGCGGCTACGGGGCGGCTTGTCTGCGCGCTATAAGAGAGGTCCCGGCCTCAACGGATATCCTTCTTTTCATCGACGCCGACATGAGCGATTTTCCCGAGGAGGCCACAAAATTGCTCGACCCGATTATTGAAGACAAAGCTGATCTGGTCATTGGCTCACGCACAACCACAGCGGAATCGCGAATAGCGCTGACGTCGGCGGCGGTGTTTGGCAACTGGCTTTCCACCGGTTTGATAAAACTGCTCTGGGGCGCCAGATACACCGATCTTGGTCCTTTCCGTGCTATCCGTTTTTCATCTTACAGATCTCTCAATATGCGCGACCGAGACTTCGGATGGACAGTTGAGATGCAAATTAAAGCGGCCAAAAAGAAACTGCGCGGCATCGAAGTTCCTGTTTCCTATCGGAAACGCCGAAGCGGTGAGTCGAAAGTATCAGGAACGATCTCCGGTTCGCTCAAAGCTGGCGTTAAAATCCTATATCTGATAGGCCGAGAGGCGCTTCTCGACTAAAAGTTCTCCAAAACTGTAAATCTGTATGATTTCAAAACCCACCGTGCGGGCTTCTCTGCTTACTGTGTTGTTAGTAGCGCAGTGCGTTATCTATTTTCTAATTACGCAACCGGGAGAGAAGGGCGCGCGTGTGCATGAAATTATATTGTTTAGCCTGATTCTGGCGGCGCTTTGGATTGGGTCCTTTTGGCTGATCGACAGAGCGAGGCGCAAAGCGCTGCGTTTGCGTTTATTCTGGATCGCAATTGTCGCCGGAGCTATTTTTCGAATCACATTGTTATTTGGTTCAACAGGCGAGGACCTTCTATCAGACGACGTTTATCGTTATATCTGGGATGGCAAACTCACCGCCCACGGAATAAATCCGTTCGCCCAACCCGCAAACGACCCCAGCTTGTTTCATATGTGGGACAACGCCATAGCTCCGAACGTCAACCATCCCTACCTACCGACGATTTATCCCCCCGCCAGCCAAGCTCTCTTTTTGGTTTCATATTGGATAGATGGCGATAGTTTTCTGGGGTTCAAAGCGCTTTCGGGTTTGTTCGACGTTCTCACACTTCTGGCGCTTTTCTCTTTATTGCAATCATTCAAGTTGCGGCGAGAGTGGTCGCTTATTTACTGGCTCTGCCCACTGATCTTGATTGAATTTTCGTTCAGCGCTCATCATGATATACTTGCGTTACCATTCTTGATAATGGGAATCGTAGCAATAAAAGAGAAACGTCCGGTTTCCGCCGGAATTCTTCTGGCTGTTGCGACGCTGATAAAATTTCTTGTCGCTCTGACAATTCCTGCGCTGTTTTTTGCTTTGAGCAAAGACTCCCGATTGCGTTTCACACTGGCAGCTATTGCGACGGCGACTGTTTTCTATCTGCCCTATCTGTTCGTATTGAAGCCTCCGGCGCTCTTCGGTTCCCTTACCACATATCTTTCAGGCTGGACATACAATAGTTCTATTCACAAACTTCTCGAAATGGCGTTTAGCTCCGCCGCTGCAAAAATCATCTCGGCGGTTTCCCTTGTCGCTCTGGTACTTACCATTTCAATTTCGGTAAAAGATAAATTCAAGGCGGCGCTGTTGAGCCTGACCGCTTATATCTGCTTGACAACAACTTTGTTCCCCTGGTATTTGATAATATTGACTCCGTTTTTGTTAATATTTCGCTCCTCGGCTTATCTGGCTTTGATATCTCTTATTTTTCTGTCATACTGGGGTATGATATCGTTTTACGAAACGGCAATGTGGTATGACAATATGTACCTACGCACGCTCATGTACAGTCCCTTCTATATTTTGCTGATCTGGGGATGGCGCGAAAATCGTATGGGCAGGCAATCAGGAGAAGAATATGCGTTCTGAGTTTATTGCGTTCTATTTTTTCCTGCTGTTCCTGCTGTCATTATTCGGCATTCACCTCTATCGGTTGCTCTGGCTCTATTTCCGTCACAAGGATGATGAAATCCACGAACCCGAGTTGACTTCGTTCCCGCATGTGACAGTTCAGCTACCTGTATATAATGAACGCCATGTTATCGAGCGACTTCTAAATTCTGTGGCAAGTCTGGACTGGCCTAAGGATAAACTCGAAATTCAGGTTCTGGACGACTCCGATGACGACACGTCGGATATAATCGCGCGCGTTGCAGCTGAAATTCGCTTTTCGGGAATCAGTTTGAATCATATTCGCAGAAGTAATCGAATGGACTTCAAGGCCGGAGCGCTCGCCAATGGACTTCAAATGACAAAGAGTGAGTTTGTGGCGATATTTGACGCGGACTGCATACCCGAATCCGATTTCCTGAGAAGGACAATCTCCCACTTTCAGAATGATAAAGTCGCCATGGTTCAGACGCGTTGGGAATTTGTTAATCGACGGGAATCGCTTCTCTGTCGGGCACAGGCTCTCTTTCTTGATAGCCATTTCCATATCGAGCAACTTGCTCGCAGTAGGGGTGGGTTGCTCTATAATTTCAATGGCTCCGCCGGAGTGTGGCGCAAAAGCGCGATTATCGATTCGGGCGGATGGTCCGGCGAAACTCTCACCGAAGACCTTGATCTTTCAATCCGCGCTCAACTGGCCGGTTGGGAGTTTCGATATCTCGATCATGTCGCTGTCCCAACCGAACTTCCGTCAACGGTGCGCGGTTTTCGTTCGCAGCAATACCGCTGGGCTAAAGGAGCTCTCGAGACAGCGCTTGTTCGCTTTGGTGACATCTGGAAATCGCCTATCGGTCTGCGCAAGAAAGTAGGCGTCACATTACACCTGGGTCACAAACTCATGAATCCGGTCCTGGTCGCGCTGGCGGCGCTACTTGTACCCGCTCTTTATTTCCGTCTCGAAAGTGGCTATCAAAAACTGTTCTTGATTGATCTTCCCATTTTCATTCTCGGCGCAGGCTCAATGTCAATATTTTACGGCGTAGCCTATCGCCGCGAAAACACAACAAAGAGATTCTGGGATGTCCTGATATTGCCCTTTCTAACTTCGCTAGGTGTAGCGCTGGCGGTGAACAATTCGCGCGCGGTTTTTTCTGCGCTCTTCAAACGCAAGACACCCTTCATCCGCACTCCCAAGAGAGGGTTCACTGAGCTCCGAAATTCCAATGAGTCGAAATCATATCACATTGCAGGGGATAGAATGACCCATTTGGAGGCTACTCTTGCAATCTACGCACTGGTTGCGTTAGTCATAGCGACGTCTCTCAAGTTATATTTCACGCTCCCCTTTTTGGCGACTTTTGCAGTTGGATATTCATATATATCATACCTTAACTATGCTGAGTCTCATGAGAAGTGACAATCCGAAAAACACTTACGAGTTCAGCGTCGGACTTATGGCCAAGGCGCCGCAAATCGGTAAAGTCAAAACGCGGCTTGCCAGCGCTATCGGCGAGCGGGAAGCATATGATGTGTATTGCGAGATGTTGGAGAGAATTGTTTCTGAACTTGTCCAGAAGAGCTGCGACACTGCAACTAACTCAATACACTGGAGCTGGTTTGTTGATCCGCCGGATATGGTAGATATTATGCGCAATAAATATCCCGGCTTTGGCATGTATACCGCTCAATCTGATGGCGATCTCGGTCAACGCATGCAGACAGCAATGACAGAGCTACTCAAAGATTCATTGAGCGCTGTGTTGATTGGCGCTGATATTCCGGACTTGAAACTGAAACACATCTCGGCGGCGTTTGAGACACTTCAAAAAAGCGACGCGGTATTCGGCCCCACTACTGACGGTGGATATTATTTGATAGGAATGAATCGCGTACATCCTGAGATTTTCGGTGATATCCCCTGGAGTTCCAATGAGACACTTGGCAAAACTCTTAGCATGTGTGATAAATGCGGAATACGCTACAGATTACTTGACGACCTCTCCGATCTGGATACAACGAGCGACTTTGATCGAATTATCTGGCGACCAAGAAACTTCTTCGAACTGACAGGATTGCGCAACTCGGGCGGGAGAACGAAATAACCGAAGCGCCAAACGAAAAAGGCGAGCCTAAAGGCCCGCCTTTCATTTTTATCTCTTAATGTCTTTTCTTACCGTCGCAAAGATTGAATCAAGCGAGGTTCTTAATTGTCTCAATGTTGATCACCTTTGAAAGATCAAGAAATATCAAAAGACGATCTTCCATCTTGGCTACTCCCTGAATGTAGTCGGAGTTTGTGCCATTTGCTATTTCCGGTGGCGGCTCAATTGTCGATTTCGAGATGCGGAGCACCTCGGAAACAGAGTCAACAATCATTCCCATGACTTCGGTTTCAATTTCAACAACTACAATACGCGTGTTTTTATCATATTCTTTGCTTTCGACTCCGAGCCGTTTACGAAGATCAATTATTGGAATCACTTTCCCGCGCAGATTTATTACGCCTTCAACATGTGTCGGCGCCTGCGGGACCTTGGTGATCTCCGCCATGCGGTTAATCTCCTGAACTTTGGTGATGTCCACGCCGTACTCTTCTTGTCCAATATGGAATGAAACCAATTGCAATAGTTCATCGCCTACGGTTGAATCAACCATGGCGCTTTGTGTAATTTCCGGAGTTGCTACACTCATTATTTATTCTCCTTCTTATTTCTTGAAAATCTTAGTTTCTGTATGGATTGCGATTCGGGCCTGCCTGCATCCGGTTTGTAAGCGAGAATGCGAATTCCACCATCGAAAAGCAGGCATTGTCCCCTCGTTTGAATTATCGGCCGTTCGGGAGGTGTCATTAGACGTGGCCCCTTGGATTATACTCTTACGAAACCGCCTCTCGTGAGGACAGCGTAAGCCTCTGAAGCAGGGTAGTTTACGGGCGGCTTTCAAAGTGGAACTAATCATCGGACTTGAGCGTAATAAAGACAGGGGGCAGATTCGGATGGTCACCTGATCTATTATCGGGAGTTCGGGGATCTAGTCTCAGTTGGCTCAGTTCCGGATTCAGATAAATGTTTTTGTCCCCATGGGCTTTGTGATCTTTTTTTTGTAATGACAATGGCGGCGGTTGCTCTGCCGGGTAGTTGATTCACCCCTCTACCCTTGCAGTCGCCGCTATTCT
>JACZUZ010000179.1 GCA_022572905.1 Candidatus Zixiibacteriota bacterium
GTTTGTCAAGGCCGCATAATCACCATATAGTCCAGCAACTTCCCATCAGTCTTGCACTTACAGAATCTGGAGACGGCACTCCTCCTGGCATAAAGATACCGATGATTACTACGGCTATCCAATGTCGAGTCGCCCCCAGCGGCCCCAGTCATGTGTCTCACTAGTTGGCTCCAAAAAATTTGCTACGAATTTAGGGTCTGAGTAATTCCAAGATAACGAAGGAGAAAGTACCAACGCCCTAGATGGGCTTGCAACTTCAGAGGGCGGAGAGGCAGGGATTCTATCTCCGCCTTTCCGTTAAGAATATGGCGTATAGCAAGTTGCGGTGCAACCTCAATTCGTGCAATTGATTAGGCTGTTTGTCTTGGTTTGTGTGAGTTTAGTGGGAATTGCGTGGGTTTGTGCGGCCGTAGCTTCAGTTTAGCATCCACAAGGCGTATAAAAAAGCATGCTTTCCCCAGCAGGGGATACACACACGAAAAGATGGCGGGGTGTGGGTGAGATAGGAGAGGCTCAGGGTCTTGTATACGAAACGACTTCATCAACTGGGAGGTTGAGAGCGTGGCTAAGTGTTCACATCATTCGTATCTACAAACACACCAGATTTCCTGGATTCGGACAGGCCGGCGCCGGACTGCCGGGTACAAAGGCGAAATTCACAATAAATGTGGCGTCATCCTGATCGCAACATGGAGGTGTGGCGCCGTACTGTGATCCAGCTATGACATCACAGACATTCCGGGTTCTCAGCCGCACATAACGGGAACGGGGCGCCTTCTTCGAAAGCGAATTTCACAATGTAAATCGCGTCTCCGATATTAACATCGCCGCCACCGTCCGCGTCAGCCTGACCACAGCAAGGCGGCGTCGGGCTGCCTTCTTCAAAGGCGTACTTAACAATAAAGATAGCGTCACCAATGTTGACGTCGCCCCCATCATCCGCGTCACCAGCGATTCCGTTGGAACAACATGTCCCACCCCCACCACCTTCGAAATCCTGCCAGAACCCACTATTGAGTCCAAAATTGGTGGAGGTTCCCACTCCGACTGCGGTTTGAGCAACTGTTCCCATCAGGCCGAAATTTGTTGACGTTCCGGATGTTCCACCGCTGGAGAGAACCTGCCATTTAATCAATTCGCCGGTGGCGGGTTTGGAGACAGCGCTACTCGTGGAAACGCCAGGGTCAACGGAGGTCACCCCGAAAGATTCGTTTGTGGTAGTAGTGGTGGCCTTGGGGTCCGTTCGCTTTATGGTCGCCCTTTTCGTGACAGTTTTCTGATTGAGGACGATTTTTTCTTTCGAACTGGACGCCTTATTCTTAGTTCCCGCAATCGTCTGGGGAGCGATTATGAAGACCATTGCCACAAATAGGACTAAAATAATTGAGTGTTTTTTCATCGTCACATTCCTCAAGTGAGATAGGTTTTGCCTATGAACAAGATACGAATACCTGCGCATATGTCAATGGCGATTTGCAGCGCTGAGGAGTGTCACATACACAAGGATTGTGATGCGAAATATGTCACTCTTCGCTGGGGAGATCGTCGATTTCTTGGAGATTTTTAAAATTGGGATAATCTGTCACATGATATTTCTTACAGTATCATGCTGTCACGTTATCGCATCCGGAACAATATTTAATTGATTTTGAGTTCGGTGACGATCACAATATCTTCGAAAGATGCTCTAATACGATATCGCCTATCGAGTTAAATCGCTAGCGAATTTATCCACTACCGAGTCAATTTCTCTTAAGATTTTCGCATTTTCTTCAGGCGATTTTTCACGGTCATTTTTTCGTCCAAAGACGATAATTCCGTCGTCGCCCGGCCTGGGGCCAGACGCGTTAGAATCATTATTCCCGACTGAAGCGGAATCTTTTGAGACAGAATCTCCGGTGTTGGATTCGTTTTCGGTAACTGTGGACTTACTCTGAGAATCATTTTCTTGAGGGCTTGCAATTTCCTGATTTGTTATTGCGGAGTGTGGCGTTTCCTTATGAATTTCCGTCTCATCGGTCTTAAATTCCGACGATTTTGGTAATTCAGAATCTATTTTATCGATTTTTTCAAGATGCGTCGTTATTACAGACTTGATACTATCCCTATAGGAGTCCTTGGCCTGCAACAATTCCGCGAAGCGCCGGTTTGTCTCGGTAATCTTCTTTTCCGCCTCTTCCAGAATTTTAGCGCCGCGTTCTTTGGCCGCTAACATGATTTTCTGTGCATCTGATTGAGAAACCTCCAAAACAGCCTGGGCGTTCTTATCCGATTCGGTTTTGGCCAGCTTCAATGCGTCTTCCAGGCCTGAAAGAGTCTTGAACCTTTCGTCCAGTCGTTGATACTTTTCGGTTAACTCTCCTATTTTAGCGAGAGTCTCTTCCAGCGTTGTGGCGATTTCTTCGCGGAAAGTTTCTACTTCTTCTTTGGAATAACCTCTTATTGTGGAGGAAAATTGATGATTGCGGATTTCATTTGGTGTAAAGCTCATTTTATTTTCCTTTAAGGCGACGAAGTCAAACAGTGGTATATTTCCGGGTCTCCAGTATCGGGAGAATCCGCTCTCGCAGAATTCTCCTTAATCACTCTGATTTGTGTTTTCCGAATCCTGCAGTGAAGGATGAATCAAAGAGTGAATTCAGGATAAAGCCCCGCGACTACGCTCCCCTTCTAAAAAAGAGTTTCGAAAATCACGTTTACAAGCTGGAGTTTTTGTCGCCCCGGATATTTTCAGTATGCTTGCAAATTCGATGAAATTCCAGAGCGCTTTCCAACTTGTGATTTCTTTCAGGTCGGAAAGCTGAGAAAATATCGCTTTACCAGCCCTTATTCTCTCTTTCGACATTTCGTGACCCCAAATTTACCCGGAATTTGAGTGATTTATTCCGTTAGGGCGGCGTTCAAGATTCTTTCAGGGAGCGCCGGTATTGAAAATGAGAGAATTCTTGGTCGGCGATAGTTTATAGCGGAGTTCTTTCTCCAAAAAGCGCTGTTCCAAGGCGCACTTGATTTGAACCCTCGGCGATGGCGATTTCAAAGTCTCCGCTCATTCCCATAGAGAGCACGGGAAGCTTCAAACCGAGTGTTTTTCGCGCTTTCTCGATTGTTTCTCTGGTGAGAGCGAATGATCTGGCTATTCTGGATTTGTCTTCGGTGTGAGGGCCCATTGTCATCAGACCGCTTACTTTGATTCCCGCCAATCCGGAAATTTGGGAGACGAGTTCAACCGTTTTCTGGATTTCAACACCAAATTTCGCTGTCTCACCAGATGAATTCACCTCGATCAGAACCGCAATTTCCAGGTTGTTTTTGAGAGCCCTGGCGCCGATTTCCTCGGCTAGCTTGATACTATCCACAGAGTGAATCTCATCAAAAAGCTCCACCGCTTTTGAGGCCTTGTTGCTCTGGAGATGACCTATCATGGCCCAGCGGGAGTCTGGAATCAGGACTTTAAGACCAGGCAGTTTTCCTAGCGCTTCCTGAACTCTGTTTTCGCCAAAAAGCCTTTGTCCGGCTTGATATGCGGCGACTATTCGTCTGGAGTCAATCCTTTTTGTAACCGCCAAAAGTGTAACACTCCCGGAATCTCTGCCAGATTTAATGGCGGCTTCGTTTATTTTTTCACGAACTCGCTGAAGATTGTCTTTTACTATTTCGGGAGTTTCCATGTCTTTTTCCCGTCCTTACAAATTCTCTTCCATAACATATAGTGAGAATCTCTCTCGAATGTGTCAACCCGATAGACAAATTTGGCCCGAGAAGTTTCTGGCGTGAATTCAAAAAAAGATTTTGATTCGACTCATGCAGTCGCGACTGCCACCAATTATCGCTCTTCACTAAGAGTATCATTCCGTCGCGACTACAAATAGCTAAACTTTTTCCTGAAACGCCGCTCAAGACATAAAAGAAAAGAATTCTCTTTGCCTTCTCCCAAGTCAGATCACCCGCTTTCATGGATCGAGATCGATTCTCAAGCCCTGGCGGGGAATATAAATTTCTTGCGTGGGCTATTTGATAGCGCGAATTCCGGAAAGAAGACATCCGCAACGCAAACTCTCCTCTGCGCGCCGGTAAAAGCCAACGCTTATGGGCACGGGTTAATTGAGATAGTTCGTCTTTTGAGGAAACTCCCTGTGGATTATGTGGCTATTCATACTCTGGAGGAAGCGGCGGCCGCTCGCAAAGCGGGCTGGCGCAAACCTATTCTGGCTGTGGGGTATATCGCCAGAGATCAATTCTCCGAAGCTCTCAAACTGGATCTGGAACCGACGATTTACTCTCTTGAATCATTGCGAGCGCTGCAAGAGGCGGCCAGAAAGACAAAACAAGTCGCGCGAGTTCATATAAAAATTGAAACCGGGACGAATCGCCAGGGTGTGTCCTCAAAAGAGCTGAAATCAATTGGAAGAGAGATTCTAGCGACGAAGTTTGTGGAACTAGTTGGCGCATCCACTCACTTTGCGAATATAGAGGACACCACCGATCACACCTTCGCCTATGAGCAGCTGAGTCGTTTCAATAGAGCTGTAAGAACCCTGCGAAACCTGGGTCTGGATATTCCTCTGCGCCATACCGCTTGTTCCGCAGCGCATCTGGTGGCTCCGGAAACTCGCTTTGAAATGATTCGACCGGGAATAGCGCTGTATGGTCACTGGCCATCACGCGAAACATTTTTGTCGTTCAGGCATCTCCATCCGCAAATGGAGAATGGCTCGTCTTTGAAACCAGTTCTGAGTTTCAAGACTAAAGTGGCCCAAATCAAAGTTGTGGAAACGGGTGAGACGATTGGATATGGCAGAACATACCAGACCGAGAGACGCACTCGTCTGGCGGTGGCGCCTGTTGGGTATTATGACGGTTACAGCAGGGTCCTCTCGAATTTGGGTTATGCACTGATTCGTGGCCGCCGTGCGCCGATACGCGGACGAGTATGCATGAACAATATCACTCTGGATATAACAGGGTTGCGCGGAATCGAGCTTGAAGATGAAGTGACCTTGATCGGAAAATCAGGCTCAGAGGAAATCACTGCGGAGCTTGTGGCCGGTTGGAGCGGAACAATCCAGTATGAGACTCTGGCCCGTCTGGGACAAAATTTACCCCGCAGAGTCGTTTGATAACCATTTTAATAGAATCTAAAATACTATTGACAGTCCCCCGCAAGCCGACTAATTTGCGCTTGTGAAAGAGTTCACATGATTCTGTTTCAAACTCGTTCGAACGAACGCGGTGGAAATGCTAATTTCTTTTGAAAAGCGAGCCTCCTCGGCCCCCAAGATAGTCCTACAATCCTCTGAAA
>JACZUZ010000180.1 GCA_022572905.1 Candidatus Zixiibacteriota bacterium
ATCGCGCTTCTCATCGTAGTGCCTATTCGCATTTTTATAGCGCAGCCTTACCTTGTAAGCGGCGCGTCAATGGAGCCAACTTTTAGAAATGGAGATTATCTTATAGTGGATCAACTAACTTATCGCTTTAGTGAGCCAGAGCGCGGAGAAGTGGTGATATTTCGTTTCCCTCAAGACCCTTCAAAGTTTTTTATAAAACGAATAATTGGACTCCCAACCGAAACGGTAACACTAGAAGACGGAAAGCTTATTATAAAAAAAGATGGCAAAGAAATGTCTTTCTCTGAACCATATATAAAGAAACAGCAAAGTACTACATTCACAATTGAGCTTAAAGAGGGCGAACATCTTTATCTGGAACTCAAGGGAGTCTCGGCGCTGGAACTTGGCAAAGAAATTATCAAACGCGCAACCGAAGTCGGCGGGGTTCCCTTCTGGTATTACAACGATGAGTCGCTTATGCGCCCCTGGGTGCGCGGCGCAACCGACGCGCAATTTGCGAAGGCCGCGGATTTTCAGTTGGAAATGATGAAACGCGCCGATTGTTATATCGGCGTACGCGGCTCCGATAATCCGTTTGACCTGGCGGATATTGACCAGAGCCAGATAAAGAAACTACAAAGCCTCTATTACAAACCTGTCCATCTTGAAGAGCGTGTCAAACGCACGCGCTGGGTTGTTCTGCGCTATCCCAATAATGCCATGGCCCAGCTTGCGGAAACATCCCAGGAGGCATTCGAGGAATTCTATTTCAATGTGTGTTGTCTCGACTACGCCAAGATGGAAAAAGCCATGACGCCGTTGCAGGAACTGATGCAGGCCACCGACAAGGTCCATCTCAAAGGTCCGGGAACTGATTTGCAATTCTCGATAAAGGGTATCAACGCCGTAACCTGTTCCGGTAAGCGCAACATCCCCGACGGAGAGCTTTTCACAGCGCCGGTTAAGGATTCTGTCAATGGACAAATAACTTTCAACACTCCCTCGCTTTACGAGAGCAAAGTTTTCCAGAATATCTCACTGACATTTAAGGACGGCAAAATTGTCGAAGCGAAGGCCGAAAATTACAACACCGAGCTGAACAAAATCTTCGACGCCGATGAAGGAGCCCGCTATGTGGGCGAGTTTTCGCTGGGATTCAATCCGTTCGTACAGCATCCGATGAAGGACACACTCTTTGATGAGAAGATCAAAGGCTCTCTGCACTTCACGCCCGGCCAGTGCTACGACGAAGCCTATAACGGCAATCAATCGTCCATTCACTGGGATATGGTTTTGATTCAGCGCGAAGATTACGGCGGCGGCGAGGTATATTTCGATGACAAACTAATCCGCAAGGACGGCGTATTCACCGATCCCGATCTGGAGAAAGCGCTCTCTGCGGAGTCTTTGCGCCCAACAGAGGATGAAGCTGAGCGGGTGATGGTCGGGTGAGCTAACTTTAGCCCGATAAAGGATCGTCTGAGTTGCTAAGTTTCACAATAAAAAGTACAATTATATCGTTTTTGTTCCTGTTTCTGAGCGCGAAAACAGTCGACGCGCAAGGCGAGTATCTTAAGAGTGGGCAAAGCGGTTCGATCTTTGGGGGTGTATTTGGAATAGACATCAACAATACAGTCTACTCGTATGGAGCCGCCATAGGTTACTCTATTCAAGCGCGAGTAGATATCGCCGGCGCTATTGTAAATGTAAAACCCAAAGGGGGGACTGGTGTAACTGTCTTTGGAGCCGGAGCGGGTTTACACTTGGTAAAGAATAGAGATTTCGGAATTCTGGCGTTCACGAGTATTTCCAAATTCTCAATAGATGGTTTCGAAAGTAATTCATATGGATTCGGACTAAAAATATATGGAGTATTCGAGTCCAATAGAGCGCCCCGAGCATTTCCTTACTTTTCCGTTGGAACCGTATCGACGAAAGTACGAAAACTTTTCGCTCGATTTCCTGAACGATATTACGAAGAGTTTCGAGAAAGTAAGATACTAATTTCCGTAGGTTTAGATTTGATCGAACACTCAAATAATAAATCTCCTACCCCTGTATTCGGCGTGTCCTTAAGTCATTTTGATAAGTTTACATCTATCAATGTTTCACTTAGCGTTTTGTATTCGTCGCGATAAATGTCTCAGAGAATTAACAATACCTGAGCGATTCCAATAACCCCGAGCAGTTACCTACTCCCCCTTCGCCATCCATTCGGCTTCGGCTGTCGCCAGAGCCGCCATATCCACAATCTCCGCAACGCTCGACCCGCGCTGAAGAACATGCGCCGGTTTGCTCAACCCCATCAGCACCGGCCCGAGCACATCCGCTCCCGCCAGACTTTGCATGAGCTTGTAGGCGATATTGCCCGAATTCAAATCGGGGAATATGAAGACATTCGCCTTGCCTTTAAGTGTGCTGAAGGGAAAATCCTCGGCCATGGCCTCGGGCGAAACCGCCAGATTGACCTGCATTTCACCGTCTACTTCGAGCTCAGGCGCGCGCTCTTTGACAATCGCCGTGGCGCGGGCGACTTTATCGGATTGTTTTGAACGCGCCGAACCGAAATTACTAAAGCTGAGCATTGCCACGCGGGGAGTGATCGCGAAGCGCCGGGCCACCTCGGAGGTCATCAGCGCAATCTCCGCTAACTCTTCGGCGGTTGGGTCTATATTAACTGTGGTGTCCGCGAAAAAATAAACGTCGTGGCTGAGTATCACAACATACAACCCCGCCACGCGCGTGGCGCCCGGCTTTAAATCGAAAACCTCAATGGCGGGGCGCACGACTTCCGTATAACTCTTGTTCACACCCGCCAACACCGCGTCGGCTTTGCCTTCGGAAACCATCATCATACCGAAATATGTGCGCGATTCGAGATTCTTGCGCGAATTTTCAAGAGTTCCGCCTTTGCGGCTGCGCTTCTCCCAGAATTTTTGGGCGAATTCTTCCTTCCATGGTGACGTATAAGTGTCTATCACTTCAATTCCGCTCAAATCCACACCCAAACGTTTGGCGGTGTCTGAGACACGATCAAACTTGGTCAAAAGAACGGGCTTGCAAATCCCCTCGTCTTTGGCTTCAATCGCCGCCAACATAATCCGTTCGTTGTCGCCCTCGGGGAAGACAACTTTGCGAAGCGCGCGTTTGGCATAGCTTATTACCGGGCGCATAACTGATCGGCTCAAGCCCATTCTTTCCTGAAGCGCTAGTTTATATTCCTCAATGTCAATTTGTTTTCTGGCCACTCCGCTTTTCATCGCCGCCTCGGCAACAGCAGCCGACTCCCACACAAGCACACGTGGATCAAAAGGCTTGGGAATTATATAATCGGGGCCGAATGTGAATCGTGTCACACCATAGGCGCGCGTGACAACCTCGGGAACTTCCTCTTTGGCCAGATCAGCAAGCGCCCGCACGGCGGCGAGTTTCATCTCTTCGTTGATTTGTTTAGCGCCAACGTCAAGCGCTCCGCGGAAAATGTAGGGGAAACCGAGAACATTATTGACCTGGTTGGGGAAATCGGAGCGCCCGGTGGCGACAATAGCGTCCGGCCGTGCAGTGCGAGCCTCATCATAGGTCACTTCCGGGTCGGGATTGGCCAGGGCGAAGACCAAAGGCTTGTCGGCCATTGATTCGAGCATTTCACGGGTGACGAGATTGGGGCCGGATGCGCCGACAAACACATCAGCGCCCTTTATAATGTCAGAGAGCGTGCGAGCCTTAGTATCTCTGGCAAATTCCTGTTTGTATTCGTTCATGCGTTCTTCTCGTCCTGAATAAATTACTCCCGCGCTATCGACCATAAACATACTTTCAGGATTCAGGCCGAGTGAGCGATGCAACTTCGCGCATGAAATACTCGCCGCCCCGGCGCCCAGATAGACTACTTTGACTTTCTTGATGTCTTTTCCGACTACTTCAAGCCCGTTAAGTAATGCGGCGGCGGAGATTATTGCCGTGCCGTGCTGGTCGTCATGAAACACCGGAATTGTCATTTCTTTCTTCAAGCGCTCTTCGACAATGAAACAGTCCGGAGCTTTAATGTCTTCAAGATTTATTCCCCCAAAGGTCGGCTCTAGCGCTTTTACGATGCGGATCAATTCCTCGGGATCGGTAGCATCGACCTCTAAGTCAAACACATCGATATCAGCGAATTTCTTAAAGAGCCCCGCTTTGCCCTCCATGATAGGCTTTGAGGCCAGAGGACCGATATTGCCTAGCCCCAGCGCGGCGGTGCCGTTGGTGATTACACCAACAAGATTTCCTTTGATCGTGTAATCATAGGCCAACAGAGGGTCTCGCGCAATTTCCATACATGGCACAGCGACGCCCGGCGAATAGGCCAGCGACAAATCGAGCTGAGTGCGGAACGGTTTGGTCGGGCGAACTTCGATTTTTCCGGGTCGTCCTCTAGTATGGTATTTGAGTGCGTCTTGATCTGATATCATTTCTTACTCCCCAGATTGGTTTTGGCGACTGATTCACATGTCGCGAAATCAACTTCTCTGCTATTTAATTTACTCAATACTATTCCAAAGAACATCGATAAAAGAACATTGTCCAAAGAATACTAAACGAAAAATATTAAACAAAACTGCGGCGGGCGGCAGAGTCAGTATTGAAATTTATTTCCATTCCACAACAATCACTCCGCACAATACGATCGATCCGCCTATTATGAAACCGGATGTTACTACCTCACCCAACATGAAATAACCCGCGAATGCCGCTACCAGAGGCTGGATATTGTGAAATACGCCGATTCTCGACGCCTCCGCATGCCGCAAGGCCCAGTACCACAGAGCGTAGACGACGACAGAGACCCCTGCGGCCATATAAAATACCGAAAACCAAGCGGTCAGACTGACGCTCATTATATCAAACGATGAGCTGACATACAGACCATACGGAGCATACGCGAGTGAACCAAGCGAGATCGCGTACGCGGTGACACGCAATGCGCCATAGCGCTCGGCCAATGGTTTGCCGAGAACGGTATAGAGACCCCAAACCGCTACAGCGATGAAAATAAGAAAATCACCGAAGAGCATATCAGAACTGAAATCGAGTCCGCGCTGAGATACAATTATCAAAGCCCCTACTACAGCCAGTAGGGTTCCAATTAGGCGCTTCGCCAGCAAGCGCTCTTTGCGAAATATCATTGAGAAGACATAGATGAATACTGGCGTGAAGGCAAAGAGCATAGCGCCGTGCCCGGCCGAGGTGTACGCCTGCCCCCAAAGGTAGAGAACCTGATTTAGCAAGACTATCAATAATCCCAGGCCAAGAATCTTGATCCAATCCTTTTTAG
>JACZUZ010000181.1 GCA_022572905.1 Candidatus Zixiibacteriota bacterium
TTCGGCGCCTTGCTGGCCAAGCGGCTCGGACGGCCGTTTTTTGTTCGCACACCGGGATTTATTCTCAGACTCGCTCTGGGAGAAATGGCCGTTCTGGCCTTGCAGGGTCAGCGTTCAATCCCCAAGAGATTGCTCGACGCTGGATTTACGTTTGATTATCCAGACGCCGAAACCGCTATTGACTATTGCCTTCGCGAAGGGGGGGCCTGAGGCCCCTTTTTTCACCTGATAATATAGGTTCTCCTTGTAAAGCTGACATCGCAATAGACATTGCCTAAACGAGGGGAACTTCTAGATTCATGGCCGGGCAGATGCTGTTCATGCCAGGATTGTCGGGTTTCTCACTCGCTAAAGCTCATTCGGAACGCCGACCTACTTGCCACCTGTAACTTACGCCACCCCCACAACGCCAAAAAAAAGCGCCTCTCAGGCGCCCCGCTCGTCAACCATCCCAACGCCGAAAAAAGCGCCTACCAGGCGCCCACCCGGGGGGCGGAGCCACTCCGCTTGTCTGATTCGGTTCGAAGTGGTATTCTAAAAAGTGATTATGAATTCAAGCCCCTCTCAAAACACTGCCAACAAGAATCGCTCATACAAAATAGCCGTTTTTGGCGGTGATGGTATTGGTCCGGAGGTTGTGCGCGAGGGGCTGAAGGTCCTCTCCGCTGTCGCTCCGTTGGAAGGATTCACCTACGAGACCACCGAATACCCTTTCGGGTCAGAACGCTATCTGGAAACCGGCGAGCTGATACCTGAATCAGTTTTTGACGAACTGCGCGGATTCGACGCTGTTTATCTGGGCGCTATCGGCGATCCCAGAGTGGAGGTAGGCCTGGTTGAACGCGCTATTATAGCCGGGATTCGTTTCAAGCTTGATCTCTATATTAATTTGCGGCCGATCAAGCTCTATGCCGAAAATCTCTGTCCGCTCAAAGATAAAAAATGCTCTGACATAGAGATGGTTTTTGTGCGCGAAAATACCGAAGGCATTTACACCGCTATCGGGGGCATAATGAAAAAAGACACCCCCGATGAAATCGCCATCGCCGAATCAATCTGGACACGCAAAGGTTGCCAGCGTGCGATTGAATACGCTTTCGAACTTGCGCGAAAAAGAAACAAAGACAAAAAAGTCACTCTGGTTGACAAAGCCAACGCCATACGCGCTATGGATATCTGGACGCGAACTTTCGAGGAGGTTGGCGCGCGCTACCCGGATATCAAACGCGAGCACGCCTATATTGACGCGGCTTGTATGTGGATGATTAAAAATCCGGAGTGGTTTGATGTGGCAGTCACCGATAATATGTTCGGCGATATCATAACAGATCTGGGCGCGATGATTCAAGGCGGCATGGGTATCGCCGCGTCGGGGAATATTCATCCGGGGCGTGTCTCGATGTTCGAGCCGATTCATGGCTCGGCGCCGAAATACAAAGATCAAAATGTCGCCAGCCCGGTCGCCGCTATTATGGCTGTATCTATGATGCTTGACCATCTCGGCGAGGAATCCGCCGCAAAGCGTATCGAGACCGCAATGGGCGACATACTCCGTTCGGGCAAGATACCATCGCTTGACGCTCGCTCCGGCGTGAAAACAGATCAAGCCGGCGATATGATCGCCGATCATGTGACAGAAATTACTGCCCCCGCTTGAACAATAGGTCTTAAAACATTCTATTCTCTATCTCTCGAACAATGGAACTCGCGCAAATCTTCGCAGGATCATTTCTGGTAGGTTTGAGCGGCGCTATGATGCCGGGACCATTGCTTACAGTGGCGGTGGCGCGAACTCCAACCAATGGCCCGCAAACCGGAGCGATAGTTACAATTGGCCATGGTATCGTTGAGATTTTCACTGTCGTAGCGCTTTCTCTTGGTCTGGCGCTTATAATCAAAGGCTCGCCGATGGTGATTCGGGTTGTGGCGACGCTGGGCGGAGTCGCGCTTATTTTAATGGCCGCAACTATGATTCCAGGAATTATTAAAGGTCAGAAAATTGGCGCTGTTGCCGCGAACGAGCATGATGCGCAAACAAAACCAAAGGCGCCGCTTATCGGCCTTGGCGCTCTGGCAACAATTTCCAACCCGTACTGGTTTGTGTGGTGGGCTACTGTCGGTTCGGCGCTTATTGTGGACTCGCTTCGATCAGGCCTAATCGGACCGCCTGTTTTCTTCGTGGGACATATTTTGTCCGATTTGGTCTGGTACTGGCTAATCACTATCTTCGTCTGGCAGGGTCGAAAGATTCTCGCAGGAAATATTTATCGCGGATTCCTCGCTGTTTGCGCGCTGTTTCTTATCTGGCTCGGTGGAATGTTTCTTTACCGGGGAATAACAGACACTATCCCAACTACGTTAACATGACTTCTTTGACATGATGAAACCCCAAAACATATACATTCCGCAAGTCATCTTGATCTTTGTTTTTCTTACTGGCGCCCTGCCCGCGCATGACACTCCCCCGCTTTATCCTGGCTACTGGCAACAGAAAGTAGACTACGAGATTAATGTCACGCTCGACAACGACGGGCGAACAATCAGCGGTAGTGAGACGATCCACTACAAGAACAACTCCCCCGACACTCTGCGCGTATTATATCTTAAGGCGTTCGCTAATAGCGCGCGGAAGGGCTCGCTAATGGATCATAGTAAGCGCGACCTCGGGGACTATGCCTTGATGCGCTCCGATTCGAGCAAGTGGGGATATTCAATTATATCGAACGTTCGCGACGAAAGCGGCGCTCAGCTTGATGCGACTCTTGATGACACGAATTATGAAATAGTTTTGAATAAACCTATCGCCCCTAATGACTCGGCGACTCTCCGACTGCAATTTGAAACTCGCCTACCGGAGGGCGTTGGCGACAGACATGAATTTACACATGGGCAAACCAAAGCGGCTTATTGGTATCCGCAAGTGTGTGTGTATGATCGCAAGATGGGTTGGGTAAATGCGCCATATCTGGGTCGCGGTGAATGTTACGGTGATTTCGGAAATTATGACGTAAAGATAACCGCGTCCGAGGATAGAATTGTTGTCGCAACCGGAATTCTCGCTAATCGCAATGAAGTATTGCCGGACTCGTTGCGGGAACTACTCGATATCAAGAACTTCTTCGGGTCGGAATCCACCTGGCCCGAATTGAACTTTGACACCGCGCGAACCAAAACATGGCGCTTCTACGCCGCTAAGGTAAATGACTTCGCCTGGGTGGCCGGCAAAGACTTCTGCATTGACGAAGGAACCAACAGCGGAATCAAACTCGAAATTTATGCCAAACGCTCTAAAGCGAAGAGTTGGAAAAAGGCTCTGCAATACGCAGGCGAGTCCGTCGAAACATTCAGCGAGCTCTATGGAGCATACGCCTGGCCGGTGGTGAAAGTCACCGACAGCTACGACGGTATGGAATACCCGATGATAACATTCTGTAGCGGCGGCGCTCCAAGCGCGCATTTCCCGTTATTAATATACCACGAAATCGGGCATTTCTGGTTTATGGGTCTGGTTGGAACAAATCAGGTCGACCGCGCCTGTCTGGATGAGGGCTTTACGACCATGGCGGAAATTGTAGCCATGGAAAAATATCTCGGACGCGAAGGTAACAACCAGCATTTCACCAACTGGTATCAGAAGAAATTTTATCCGAAAGACGAAGACCGCGACGCGCGCGGATATCGAATATATTTGGAATGGGTTCGCTCCGGCTATGATCACCCCATGATTATATCGTCGGATAACGCCAACGAATACTGGGCCTATCGCAATAGCTCTTATTACAAACCGGTAGTGATGCATTTCTCGTTGCGTTCCATTTTTGGCGATTCACTTTATTTTGCGGCGATGCGCAGATATGGCGAGACCTGGTTTTTCAAGCACCCCTATGAAGACGATTTCATTCGCACGTTTTCAGCCAATGTCGGCGAAAATCTCGACGAATATTTTGCGCAGTGGTTCACATCGCGCAGACAAATTGACTACGCCTACAAAAGACACCGCCGAATTGAGGATGATCGCTATGAAGTAACACTCTCAAAGCCGGGAGATTTTGTCTCGCCAGTTGATGTTGCGGTGATAAGTAAAGCTGGCGACACGATGTTCTACACTGTCAATCCCGAGGGGCACGGATTTGTTAAGCCAGGTTATATCAGGACATCAACCTGGCGGCAATATCGTCAACCGTCGCGCAGTTACAAATTTGAAATCACAGCGTCAACGAAAATTAGAAAGATCGTTGTTGATCCATACAATCTCCTGCCCGATGTAAATCGCATGAACAACGAGAGCGGGACGGGGCCTATTGACTCGCAAGTTGACGCTATTTTTTACGACGTTACCTCCATGCACGCCTATTCCCTGCGCTGGCGCCCGGATTTGTGGTATGACAGACCGAACGGGCTGATAGCAGGCTGGCACACGCACGGGAGTTATGTTAACACTGACCACAAGTTCAATCTGGATTTTGGAATCGGAACAGAGTCAGCGCTACTGCAAGTGGATTTCAAAATTTCGCACCCGTTCCGAGCGCTGGGCAGACTGGCAAATGTCGAAGGAAGATTTCTGCGCTCGGACAAACGGACTTATGCGAATTTTGGTTTTACAAAAGAGATCAAAAAACGCTGGACCGGGAGCAATCGATTGCGACTGGAAGTGAAGGCGAATTACTTGAATGTTGATGGAGCAACGTTAGTTGCTGAGGGATTTATCTCTGAAGGAATTTGGAGTGGCGCCCCCAACTCATGGCTCTCATTCAATACGTCTTTTCATAGGACGAATCACCTATTCCGTATGTCCGCTTTCGGTCGGGTGAATGTAGGTTTTCGATTTACCCGGAAGTCGCACTCCAATTTCTTACAAGGAGAAACGGGTACAGAGATATTGACAAGGCTGACATCCAATCACCAGTTTCGAATCGCGGGAAGACTTTTCTTCTCAGAGCTACGTGACGCTAGTTTTCGAAATGAGGAGTTCATGTTCCACTTGACTCGCTCACAACCCTATCGAGTCTTCACAGACAGTCGAATCTTCAGATCGCCTGGAAGTTTTCCCACCAAGTGGAGCGATGATTTCTATTTGGATGGAGTAGGAGTACGCGGTTACCAGAATAGATCACTCTACGGATGGCAGGGCAGATCTTTTGCCGTATCTCTAAGAGACAGTCAACTGACTCAGAAATTGGGCTTCGGCGGAATCCCCTGGGTCGGAAGTTTTATTTCCGGCACGATAGTCGAAATCTTTTACAACAGCGGCTGGATACATTTGGATGGA
>JACZUZ010000182.1 GCA_022572905.1 Candidatus Zixiibacteriota bacterium
AGATGATCGATAACTGCGAATGGGTGTCGGACATGATGATAGACCGCAAGAAAGAAAACGAGTTCGAAGGTTCCGTGTTTTTCGGGAGAGATATCCATCAAATCCTTGCGTTCGAACTTAATCATTGAATTGAGAGCTCTCTTAACAAGCTCAAATTTCTTTTCCGCTCTGTTGCTCGCGTCAATCGCCAGAATCGGCGCAGCGCCCCTGCGTTCCGCCTCAAACGCGAAGAAACCCTCGTTGCATCCTATGTCAAGAACCGACTTTCCTACCAGGCTATCCGGAAGATTCATCATCGTCAGTTTTTTTTCTGAGGTGTCGTCTGTTTCACCAGGTGTCACAACACCGTCGCCGAGTGATATACGCTGATACCATTCATGCTTGTTGATTTCTTCCAACAAGGCCTGGCGACTAATTTGACTCATTGTCTGTTTTGTATTGGTGTAAGATTATTGAATGGCGAACCAACTGACCGTTTCGGCCAGTCCGTCCTGAAAGGATGTCGCCGCAGAAATTCCCAGCAATCTCTTCATCTTCCTTGTATCGGCGCATGTGCAAGGGTCATCACCCGGTTTGAGCGGCTCGAATTTTGGAGGAATATCCTTACCGGTAATCTTCTGAACCAATTTCAGTAATTTTATAATCGATGTTTGCTGACCAGTTCCGACATTTATGGAGTTCCCAACAACCGACGTGAGATGTCCGGCCTTTCGTATCGCCCGAATTATGTCTTTTATATAGATAAAGTCTCGGGTTTGGGTTCCTCTACCATAGACAGTTGGAGTTTTTCCGCTTAGTAACTTTGTCGAGAAATTTGGGATTACGGCCGAATACTGCGATTTCGGATTCTGGCGCGGGCCGTATACACTAAAAAATCTCAGAGAAACAGTTTCTAAACCGTAAAGCCGGTAATAAAGACTGCAAAATTGCTCGCCTAGAAGTTTGCTAGTCGCGTAGGGGGAGGCGCCTTCCAGTTGGGCGGTTTCAACAAATGGAACCTTCTTGAGGGCGCCATAAACCGACGCTGACGAGGCAAAAACTACCCTTTTGACGCCCTCGCGTCGAGCGGCCTCAAGCAGATTCCAGGTCCCGGTTATGTTTGAATCCCAGGTAGAAACGGGATCCTCAACGGACAATAAGACCGAAGATATTGCGGCGAGGTGATAAATTTCACTTACACCTTTTGTTGCTTTTTGAAGAGTTTTCAGATTTTTGATATCTCCTTTGATCAAGTCGATCCGGGAAAGAGAATTAGAGAGATTCCCGCGGGCGCCGGTGGAGAAATTATCATATACGCGCACTTTTCTTCCGCTTTTTACAAGAGAGTCTACCAAATGGGAGCCAATAAACCCGGCGCCTCCGGTTACGAGAACTATTCTTGGCTTCACAGTCAGCTAATCCTTTAACGTTGAATTTGAACTAGTTAGGAATAATACGGAGAGACATTGAATCTATTTCCGCATTTCCGCTAAGAATATGGCGCATAGCTTATTGTAGCGCAACCCAAATCAGATCAGTCGATTTGTGAATTGTTGTGAGTTGATTGGAAATCGTGTAGGCATGTAAGGTTATAGCCTCAGTTTAGCAACCTTTGACGAACAAATATACATGTTTTCTCGCCAGCTGTACACACCCGGATTAAATGCGGGGAGGTGGTTCAGTATGGTCACTAATGGGTCGAAGTCGACTAGATTCGCGTACCCCATTGACTCATGAGATACAAGAGCCCAGTTTCTACTTATGTCTGTGTTCTCAATGAAAGGTAGAATAGGAATGTCTACTTCAGTAATCTTGTTCAGCTGTCAAAATTTTCAGGATAATTAAATGTATCGTGCCAGAGCAGGGTAACCAGATTTCGAGTTCAACTGTGGAAGTTATACGATTATAAAGAAAGGTAGAGAATTCTGGGAAACCAGATTGAGGAGGATTCGTCGGTGGTGGCCGTGGAGTACGCAAGATTTGTCGCCATCATCCACCCCGTCGTCGTGGAACACCGAATCTTTGACCGCTCTTCTTGCAAAAGCGCCCGAAGAGTCTCGGAGCTTGCTCGAACTGGTCTATTACGGCTCTAGCGATGATCGAGAGCTTGGACTTATCAAGAGTTTTCGAGACGCCTCCCACAGCGCCAAGAAACGAAGCATGGTCTTGACCTCAGTGATCGGTGGCCTTTCTTGCCTGAATGTAATTGTAGCGCTGAAACCCAAGCGCCTCTACTTCTTTGATGCTAATCCCATGCAACTGCTACTATTTGAAATGGTCCGTAGGGTCATTCTGACTAGCCGAGATAAGCAAGACTTTCTACTGAAAATTCGACGCCGTAACTATCGTGTTCATTCGAACTGGGAACAAGAGTTGCAGAACAATCTTTCGATAAAAATGGCGCTGGATGAAGGCATACAATCGGAAAGGAAGCTGTGCGGTCTCAACAGGCGACCTCTGGAACGTAGCTGGAGATATGGTTTGAATCGGTTCGAGAAGTTAAAACGCATCTTGCTCAACACGCCGCTCACTTTACTCATCGAGGACACCCGCAACGAAGACTTCGTCGATTTCCTATTAAGACAACCAAATCATTGGATATATCTCTCCAATATTTGGGAGATGTCGTCGAGGCTCCAACAATCAACGAACAAAGCGCCGCCATCACCAACAATGGTGGGTGAAGATGATACGATTCTAATGTACAGCCGACCATACGTCATTAAGTTCCGTAGGTTTGAAAGACTCTCCTAAGAATGTGAATCGGGTGACTTGCCACCATCTTTGGTCTAGTTTGAATGAGAGTTTTGCGGTGGTTTCGTTTCAAGCGACTTTGACCTCCCGGGCTTTGGACTCAGTGATGAACTCCGCCGGAGTCTGGTATCCCAGTGAGCTATGAGGTCGGTGTTGGTTGTAATCCAGACGCCAGAAAGATATACTCGGATCACAATGAATTACTTCACGACCCAAACCGTTTCATTACCGATTTCATGTGACTTGTTGTTGGATGTACATAAATCTGCGTCGTCTCAAGGTTCCTATGTCCGGCGATCTTTTGCATAGTGGGTAGGTCAATTCCAAATTCTGTTAATCCCCAGGTAATAAACGTGTGGCGCAAGTCATGGGGGCCCCGCATATCGTCAATCTCCGCCACTCTTGCGCAATCCAATAGCCAGCGGCGCACCAAAGTCTCGCGAAGTCTCTTTCCTCTCTTGCCGCAAAAGATGAATCTGTCCTTTTTGGGATTCAGAGTGCGAAGTTCTCTTAGTATCTCTTCGGATTCAAGAGTGAAAGGTATCTCGCGCTCATAGGTTTTAGGGTCCCAGAAAGATTTGCGTTGGACTTTTATTACTCCACGGCGAAAGTCTATATCGCTCCATTGAAGGTGGGCTAATTCGTCTATTCTTAAGCTAGTATTTACCAGAAATCTCCACAGAATACTCTGGCCTCGTTTGTTTGAGTTCAGCCTTTCGATATCCTCTGAAACAGTCAAAAGTCTTGCGAACTCTTCTCTCGTGAGAACTTTTCGGGGCTTTGAATCAGTAGTCTTGAGTTTCTTCAGACCCTTGAGAGGGTTTTCACGTAACTGACCCTGTTGCATCGCCCAATACAACCATGAGCGAAAGACAGATAACTCTACGTTAATGGTCTTAAATCTTGGGGGCTTCGTCTTAGTACTGAATTTTGATCCATTCGGCGTAACCCTGCTCGCCCGTCGCCACGCTTGGTACTCGCTAAAATGCGCCCGTGAGAGCTTACCTACAACAATGGTAGAAGGAAAAGTTTCGTTGAGAAACTCCAGCAGATGATCCAGTGCGTTTTTGTAACGAATGTACGTGCGGGGCTTACGTAAGCGATGAGTATGGTTCAGAAACTTTTCAATTGAATCGGTTATCAAAACGTTCTCAGGCTGGCCAAGAAAGTCAAACTTGCGAGTTTCCAGTTCCGCCTCAATGCGACGCTTGAGTTTTAACGCTACAGTTTTGGAACTGCCCGCAGACTTGCTGCGATGCCTACCATCTTGATAATAGCCAACATACCAGCTTGTACTGGTCTTCCCAGTTGTCTTGCTAACGCTCTGCTTTGGATAGACGCATGCCATCTTTCGAGTCCGATTAGCTTCTAATTAGCATCTTCGGCTCCAGAAGTTAAATCGGCTTTAGCTAAACCGTTGTCAAGCAATAAGTAATGTGATGGTAGGAAAATATGGCGGAGAGGCAGGGATTCGAATTTGTTAACAATTGTAACTCGTTGGATGCCTAGCCGATCCGTCTTATATAATTGTCGTTCAATGCATTACGGATTCCATTGAGTTCAGTTTCTATTGAGTGATTTTGGCTAGTTTTGATCACCGGTTGGCACAAAATGGGCACAAATTTGGACACTACTTCACAAGCTGTTAGGTACAATCTGATAGGTCGATCTACAATACAGTGTAAGAATATGGGTTAAGTCAGAAGTTCGATCCGAATGGATGGAGTTCGAGGTCGAATGTTCGTTAGAATACTTTGAAGCCTAGCCCTTGACTGGTTGAAAAATATTCTAAGTATGGATTCTGTTACAGGTCGGTTAATCTGCGGCGAGAGGGCTCAGGAACTAGTCATTGACTTTTTTGCGAGTCAACTCTCTTGAATGGTCAAACCGACCTTTTGTTCCTATAAACTGGGACAATATTTAATATGTTTGATATTCTTGACGCTGAATGGAAACACAAGGCGCTTATGGCTACCATGATAATGACGCAGACAAGGTAACATACAATCACTTACATAGCTATCCCGATGTGCTTGGCGCAAGAACCCTGAGTTACGTCAGCCGGATCGGATACGAAAAGATGCGCAATGCAACAAGCTCATCAATGTGATACCGCCACCAAGTTTCCAAGAAAAATTCATCCCTCCGATAATTCAGCAGGAAGTGTGAAAGAACTTGAGTTTAAATTGCAAAGACTCAAACTACTTAAAGTTGAAGAAAATAATGAAAATAAGCGATCAATATAATAAAAAGTCTGAGGTTGTCTTGTATCATGGTGATTGTCTTGATTTACTGAAAAAGATTCCAGACAATTCTGTAATGCTTGTAGTGACATCGCCGCCATATAATCTAGGTAAAGAATATGAGAAGTGGAAGCCGATGAAGGATTATCTAAAAGAACTAGAGGCAGTGATAGCTGAATGTGTTCGCATTCTCCATCCCAAAGGAAGTATTTGCTGGCAAGTGGGAAACTATGTTCAGCGTAGTGAAGTATTTCCTCTTGATATCTTATTGTACAGCGAATTCAAGAAGCA
>JACZUZ010000183.1 GCA_022572905.1 Candidatus Zixiibacteriota bacterium
GAGATTGCTGTCATAATAATCCAATAACTGGTCTTCATCTGGCGGGGGCGGCTGCGGGACGGAGTCTCTCATTATTTCGGCCATTGCCAGTTCGCGGAATCTCTTCATTCTGGATTTGAATTCTGAAGTGGATTCAATGCCTTCGCGACGAGCTTCCAATCCCAGTATTTCGTAATATTTTAGCTGAAAGATGAGCTTCGCAAGACTGTCCGGCATGTCAAAGTCTGGCCGAACATGAACGGGTACGCGCTGTATCATGGAAAGATATTCACCAACTGTCACTTGGCCGCCATCCCAGGAGGCCATTATCAACCCCTTTTCATCGCGGTCCAGTTGATCAAGATCAAAGTCGCCCTTGGGTAATTTCTCGATTACCATCGGCGGATAAATCTCACTGCGTTTGTTAATCAAAAACTCCACAGTGGGAGCTTCCACAATAACCGGATATTTAAGGGCTATTTCCTCGAAGTATCTCTGGTGCTTCTCGTTTCGTTTTCGGTCGATAAATTGCTCTTTTATCTGAGTTTTCATTTCGGCCAGCGTACCCCGGTTGGGGTTCTTTATCTTTTCAGCAAGCTTTATGACGTGCCACCCGAATTTGGTCTTAACGGGAGATGAAACTTCCCCCGGCTCAAGTTGGATCACCGCTTCCTGAAAAGCAGCTACCATTCGTCCCCAAACGAAATAACCCATATCACCCTGATTGCGCTGCACTGTTGGGTCTGTAGAGTGGTTCACCGCCAGTTTGGCGAACGGGATTCCGGCCTTAATAGAATCAAGCATGCCTTCCGCTTGTTCTCTGGTCTCAACTAGAATGTGACTGGCTCTATATTTGAATTCAAGCTTATCATATGTGTCTTGAATTTCATCGTCGGAGACAGGGAAATCGGATCCAACCTCTCTATCAACCAGAATATCAAGCAGGAACTTCTCTTTGTTGGAGAGAGCGACCCTGGCCACTTCCTCTAATTCATCAAAGCCCTTCTTATAGGCCTCCTGAATCAGTAATTCGCGAATTATCAGCGTATCAACTATCGCTTTGCGAATATCCAGCTCCATTCCGAAGCTGGTGAAAACAATGGCCCTATTTAGTTTTAGCTGAAGATCAAGTTCTTCCATTGGGATTTCATCTCCGTTGACGACTACCAGAGTGGCGCCATTACCTCCGGATGAACAGGCCTGGAAGGCAATAGATGAAATTCCCACTGCCAGGGCTATAAGCGCAAGCGACCCTCTTGATAGCAGGCGGGCGGGCAGAGCAGTGGTTGATTTGAAGTTATCCATAAGTGTCTTAGCGAATAGGGTCATTTGAAAAATCTCCTTGGGGATTCATATCCTCGCGGGTTTTGTACCTCAAAGCTCCCCGAATGGTTCCGGGCCACCCGGTCGGTTCCGGTTCAAACTCATAATTGGTTCTATAAATATGAGAATTGGAAGTCTCCGGATAGGGAAATTAGCTTTACATCAAACGACTCCCCGCTCAAGGGGGAGTCAGGTCAGCGAATATAATCCGACCTTCCGAGAGTGGCAAGGGCGCTCGCGTTTTATAGTCCTACTCATAGTCGGATTCAAGATAGTCACGGGTCAGAGTCTGTCGGGTCAGTCGCTCGGAAAGTCTACGGCTAAATTCCTCGGCGGAGCTTTCTCCGTAGACCTTGAGCATATGATTCATGGCGATAACTTCGCTGATCACGGTGATATTTTTCCCCGGAGAAATGGGAATATTCACAATAGGTATCTCCGCTCCAAGGATTTGGGTATAGCTTTCATCTATTCCAAGCCTCTCATAGCTGGCGGTTTCCGACCACAGGGTCAGGCGCACTTCCACTTCAATTCGCTTTTGAAGCCTGATCGCACGGATCCCGAAGAGAGCCTCAACATCAATTATTCCTACCCCGCGGATCTCCATGTGCTGACCTAAGAGCTCCGAAGCGCCACCTACAATAACGTCGCTGGCCCGGCGAGTGACTTTGACCACATCATCGGCCACCAATCTGTGCCCTCGCTCCACCAGATCAAGCGCTATTTCGGATTTTCCAATCGCGGATTTTCCGGTATAAAGAAGCCCGACACCGTAAACGTCAACCAGTGTTCCGTGGACAGAAATCGTGGGGGCAAAATAGTTATCCAGGAACGCCGAAAGGCGATTGGTCACTTCCGATGTTGTCAGCCGCGAGGAAAGCACCGCCGTCTTCGTGCGATCGGCTTCCTCCAGAAAAGCGGGCGGGGGTGTTATGCCCTTGGCGATGATGATAAGCGGAATATCTCGTGAAAAAAGGTCTCTGGCTATCACCCGCAGATCATCTTCGGACTTATGGTTGAGAAACGCCATTTCAGTTTCGCCAAGAACCTGGGTTCGGCGATTGGCGAAGCGTTCATAGAAACCAGCCAGCGCCAATCCGGGTCTGTGCACTTCGGCTGTTTCGATTATTTTTTCCAGCCCGGCCTCAGCGTTGAGAATGGTTAGCTCGAAATCTTTCTTGCGCTCTTCGTAGAGATTCTTGACTAGTAGTTCCGGCATTTCGCTCTCACATATTTCCTTTTTTGTTTACCTTTTGACAACAATTACTATCGCCCTTGAAATATACACGAGTTGACATCTTAGCCCAGCGCAAAATCTTTAAATGTACCAGATCGGTAATTCCTGAAAAACGTCTCGGAAACATAAAAGGTCGCCGAACGCTTAGTTCGGCGACCTTTACCTGGGGAACATGATGAGATCGAGAATAAATTTCTAGTAATTTATTAGCATATTTATTGTGCTTTAGATTTCTAGCCCTCTTTCTGCAATTCCTGGATGGCCTTCTTTAGCTCTTCGAGTTCACGACGCAGATCGGCTGATCTTTCCTCGTCAAGCTCTTTGAGTTCACGGCGCAATTCTCTTAGTTCGCGCTCAAATTCGCTTTTCCAGCGGGCGTTTTCACCCAAACCCAATAGAGGAGTCACTTTGTTGAATAATTTTCCGATAAACTTTTTCGGGTGTCCGATTCTGGGGGCTGCGATCACAGGAGAGTCGTCATCAAAGTTGAAGGAAAACGCACGCCCTTCGCCTCCCAGAAAACCAAAAGATTCATCCCGCTCGGCGACTTCAACCTGGAAGATTCGCTCCGATTTGTTGCGAATCACGGTGATGTCAACTGTTTCACCTTCGTCCTGCTCGCTAATGATCTCCTGAATATCGCCAACAGACTCGACCTCATCGCCGCCGGCGCTGGTAATCACATCGCCGGCCTTGAGACCCGCTTTTTCGGCTGGCGTGTCTTCCATGACTTCAGTGATTAGCGCTCCATCGCGATCATCCAGACCGAAATACTCCGCAAGCTGTCCGGAAACTTTCTGAAGTTTCACACCGATATATACACTAGAAAACAAACTATACGAATTGCCAAGGTTACTTTCCGAGTCACCCAGACCGGCAAAGGAGCGCCAGTTGCCACGCTCTTTGGAGTGTTTTCTCTTGTCCGCACGATAATGCTTTCGAGTTCGTTCTTTTCTGGCTTTCTTACGAAAATCATTAAGTTCGCGCTTATAGTCCGCGCGATCTCTTCGAAAATCCGCTCGTGGCGCACGCGGCGCGCGGATTTGTGTTTGGGTGAGTTCACCGCTCAGGGTCTTTTCGTCGCCATCACGATTAATCAATATAGAGAAATCGTCTCCCGGTGACTGACTCCGAACCATTTCTATCAGTTGATTGACAGTAAAAACTTTATCCCCGTTGAACTTGAGGATCACGTCGCCGTCGCGAACTCCAGCTTTGTCCGCCGGAGAATCATCGACAACTCTGTCAACTTCAATTCCGTGCGTACCTTCAATTCCCAACCGGCCTGCTACATCGTCATCGAGTTTGTCGATGCTGACGCCCAGCCAGGCTCGCCTGCTATCGATATCATTGCGATCATAGCGCAGTTCGGATTTTCTTGAGTCGTCCTCTCTATTGTCCACCGGATTGATCTTGATGGGTCGCGGGAGGGCGAAGGTCATTCCCGCGAATAGCAATACCAGGGCCGCGGGTCCGATAGTTTTCATTAGACGATCTCTCATGTTTCCTTCCTTTTCGCTTGTCCCGGTGGAATTCCGGGGGCGAGTTAACGCTTTTGTGCCCCTAATGCCATGCCGCACAGAGGCTTTACGGTTTCGAGTGGCTCGGACTCTGCGCTCCCACAAACCCAAACCCGGCTACCCTGTTCATTTGTGTTTTACGAAGTTTTATGCCGTTAGTTCCTGAGAGAGGAAATTCGATTTTCTAATATTGGGTTATTGAAAACTAATTTCAATTAGCCTCTTGACAATCCATACTCATTAGTATAGTTGTGGCGCTTGGAATTCCGAAGGATATCGGAATTTGGAATTGAATTGGAAAAATTTACGAGATAACAACGGAATAACAATAGTGGAACTTAATGGCTCGAATTAAGCTAATTGGATTGTTTTCAATATTTGTCATCCTCTTCATCTTCGCCGCTCAACGCTCCGTCTCGGCCGACTCGGAAACTGACTCGCTTCGACATAGAATCGAACAGATCGAATCGCAACTAAAGCAACGCGAACGCGGAATGTTTTCCATGGACAAGGTGAGCTTTCATGGTTACGGCGAAGTTCATTTCAATTTCCCGAAAACGGGCGTGATGAATTCCAACGCCGACAACTTAGCGGACTTTCATCGCTTTGTTCTTGGGTGGGAGGTTGAATTCAGCGAAACGATTCGAATGTCGTCGGAAATCGATTTCGAACACAATGCCAGCGAAATCGAGCTTGAATACGCGCAAATTGAATTTGATTTTGCGCCAACACATAGCTTTCGCGTCGGCGCTCTCTTAATGCCGGTTGGTTCATTGAACGAATTTCATGAGCCCCCGAATTTTTACAGCGTCGAGCGTCCGTATACTCAAAGCAGTGTGATCCCGACAACCTGGCAGGAAAACGGCATTGGCTTAAACGGACGATTCCTCGATGCGGGCGTTGCCTACCGATTATATCTGACCGCGGGGTTGGAAGGAGCGGACTTTACTAGCGCCGACGGTTTGCGCAAGGGTCGTTCAAAAGGAATCAAATCGGTCATAAATGACGTCGCGATTGTTGGCCGCTTGGAGTATTCACCGGCGCTCGGCTACAAGAGCGGAAAATTAAACATCGGTGGGTCGTTTTATTATGGAGGGGTCGATCAAAACGACTCCGGGTTGGGTGACATTACAATTTCCCTTTTCGAAGTTGACGCGCGCTACCAGGTAGGAGGCTT
>JACZUZ010000184.1 GCA_022572905.1 Candidatus Zixiibacteriota bacterium
TTCATGTGCTGAGTGTGGGGGTGGCCCATGTGTCAGATTCTGGTCAAAAACCATCATTGGTAGTGGAGGTCCCGCAGGTTGTTGCGGTGACCATACGTCTACTTTCTGTCCTTAGTCAACGTAATGCGGAGTAATTTTTGGGTGATATGCGGGAGGGCTAATCTTGGCTCTCCCGTTTTTTTCTTATTTGCGCTTCCGTCTCTGGGTCAGGAAGTCCCGGATCACAAATTCGCCTAAATTGTCCACAGAAGAATAATACGCTTTGCCGCGGTTTAGTTCTGTCAGCCGCTCAACGAAACCCTGCAAATAGGGATCATCGGTCACCATAAAGGTTGTGATAGAGATTTTCTTTTTTCGGCAAATGACGGCTTCGTCCAGAGTGCGGTTAACTATGATCGGGTCCAGCCCGATTGGGTTTCGATAAATCTGTCCGTTTTCGCGCATAATCATCGACGGTTTTCCGTCGGTAATCATGATGATCTGTTTGTTAACGTGCTTTTTGGACAGAAGTATTCGCCGTGCCATCTGCAACCCCGCTTTGGTGTTGGTGTGGTATGGCCCAACACCGCAATAGGGCAGGTCTTTGATTTTCACTTCGCGGGCGCTGTCACCGAAAAGAATAATTGTTAGAAAATCCCTGGGGTATTTTGTGGTAATTAATTCAGAGATGGCCATAGCCACCTGTTTGGCGGGGGTTATCCTGTCTTCGCCATAAAGAATCATTGAGTGCGAAATATCCAGAAGAAGCGCTGTCGCGCAGGAGGTTGTCTTCTCAGTTTCGCAGACTTCGAGATCGTCTTCACTTAAGGCGAGATTCAGATTTCCGGTTCGGCGCACTGAGTTAAATAACGAACTGGTGAAATCAATTAACTGCGGGTTGTCTCCAAATTTGAACGGCCGCCTCTCGGGCAGCGGCTCTTCTGATGAGCCCCCTTCCTGCGGCACAGTATGATCCCCACGCCCGGATCGTTTGAGAGCGCCAAAGATTCTTTCAAGGGCGTTGCGCCGCAAATCGCGCTCGCCTTTGCGGGTTAACTTTTTTTTGCCGGAAGGGTTGATTTCGATAACGGCTTGCTCGAGCAATTTCTTTTCGAAATCATCAATATCAAGATCGTTGTCGAGATAGCCCAGCTTTTGCAAACGTCTCAAAGCGTTCAAGGCCAGATCCACATCTCCGTTCAGCTGGATTAACAGATGATGAAACAACTGGCGCAATCCCGAAAATTCGCGCAGTTTTTTTTCCAGCGCATCATTCCAATCTGAATATTTAATTCTCACCGGGTTTATGCGTCCTTATTCAAATTATTTTTAATCCAGCCCATAATTAAGGGGGCTTTTAGGGATCAACTTCAGGTATCGACTTCAACATCTCGAAGCATATTCGCCAGCATATCCGTATAGCTGAAATTGGCGTCGGAAATATCTTTGGCCAGAACATTGAACTGATGCAATCCTTCCAGAACAAATTCCATTCGCAAATAATATTCGTCGCTATCGGCCGGTTGAAAATGTCGCGACACGATATCCTTAAGTCCGGCGATTTTGTCCAGCGCTAAGTGATAATCAGACAAAGGCGCTTTGTCGTTTAAGTCCAGTTTGAGTCCGCTTCCAAAATAATCGGTGACCGCTTCAAATGGATTGCTTTCATCGTCGATGGATTCAGGCAAACCTGCGCCATCGGGGATTTGAATGATTTGGCGTTTCTTTTTTGACGGAGCCGGGAAATAGCGTTCGAATTGAATTTTGATAGCCTTGCCGATCAGACTTGTGGCGACAAGGGTCGGTCCTTCGAGCTCGCCTTCGTACACAAGTTCCATCTTTCCGGTAAGCGCCGGGAGCGTTGCGTAGAGATCCGATATTCGCGGGACAGTTTCTTTTTCTCTGTTCACTGTTGCGCGGCGCTCTACAGCGGAGATCAAACATTCCATAGCGGCGATTGATACACGCGCGGACACGCCGGAAGTTTGGTCGACATACTCTGACGCTCTGGCTTCGGAAGATATATTCTCAATTATTTCCGCCATAAAGTCAGGAATTTTTATGCCTGAGCCGCGCTCGCTCCAGGCTTCCTGTTTGGTAATCGCGACAGAATCTTTAATCGACTTCGGATAATGGGTAATGATTTGCGAGTCTATTCTGTCTTTGAGCGGAGTTATTATATTTCCGCGGTTTGTGTAGTCTTCCGGATTGGCTGTGAATACCAGGAGAATATCAAGCGCGACGCGAATTGGAAATCCTCGCACCTGGATATCTCCCTCTTCCATAATGTTCAGAAGACCGACCTGAATTCTTGGCTGAAGGTCCGGTAATTCGTTGATCGTGAAGATACCGTTGTTTGTACGCGGGAGAATTCCCCAGTGGATCACTTCCTCATCGGATATGTCAAGTTTCTCGCGCGCGGCTTTGATCGGATCAATGTCACCTATCAAATCCGCGATTGTCACATCCGGAGTTGCAAGTTTTTCCTGAAAGCGCTCTTCCCGACTCATCCATTCGATTTCAACATCATCACCCTGCTGACAGACCAATTTTTTGTACCGAGCAGTAATCGGTGAAAACGGTGATTCATTAAGAGCGCTGCCTGCGATACGAGGTGAATACTTATCGAGAAGATTCGGAAGTTGACGAATCAATTTTGACTTTGCTTGTCCGCGCAAGCCGAGCAGTATGAAATTGTGTTTCGCCAGAATCGCATTATAAATTTGCGGAATAACCGTATCTTCAAAACCTACCACACCCTCAAAGGGAGAACTTCCGTTGGTGATAGCTTTAAGAAGATTCTTGCGTAACTCATCTTTTACTGATAGCGGAGTATATCCGGATGATTTTAGCTCTCCGAGGGTTTTAATTGATGGACGGGTCAAGTGAGAGTCCTTTTTATGTAGTTACTAATCATGGCGCTACTTGAACATAGCTCATCCGCTCTCTAGAACAAGCGAAAAAGCCAAAGAGTTTCAAGTCGGTTAGAGTGATTTCAATTTAAGTTCGGATTTAAGCGACCCCGTGTTGATCCGAACAGAACAGGTTCAAGACTCCGCCAGTTTACGAAAATATGATTCTCTCATGTCCTTGCGAACGGAGCCACTGGGTATTTTCAGTATCTCGACGGCCCAGGGTTGGGCGCCGCCTTTCCTTATTATGTCGCCCTCACGCACAATCTGACCGGGTTTGGCTCTATTGTTATTAACCTGTATCGAACCGGCGTCCGCGTGGCTTTTGGCCTCGGTGCGCCGTTTTACGATTCCCAAAGTCGCGAGAAGAAGATCAAGTCTCATTTGGGGAGCGGAGGTATTTGATGTCATACGAAGCGCGAAGAATCATTCAAGGGAGAAGATTGTTATATGAACTTGCGCCGTTCTCTCCTCTATCCATTCTTCAATCATCAGGTCTGATTTTCGACTACGCGCCAGATCTCTAATTTGGTCGTAATGAGTTTCAAAAGTTATTTCAGTCGCTACCTGGATTTCGAGAACCCTGATTAGATGCAGGCCGAATAGAGAAAGCGCCGGACCGCTTATATCTCCGACTTCGCTATCTGTACTAAGATAGTCTACAAATTCGTCTGGTAGATCATCGAACGCAAACCATCCCAACTCTCCTTCGGTGCGCCGTGTGTCATCATCAGCCGAGAAAATTTTTGCAATTTTCGCAAACTTCGCTCCAGCAATTAGCTCTTGCTTGAGCGAGTCGGCCAATCCAAAGATAAGCGCCGAATCCGCGCTGGTCGCGATGACCGGAAAGAGGATTTGAGAAATCCTGACACTATCGTCTATTCTGTTAATTGATTTGATAATATGAAAGCCGCTCGCTGTCCTGAGTAATCCGGACACCTCGCCCACTCTTAGCGAAAACGCAACACGTCCGAATTCGGGTGTGACATCATCGTAGTTTATAAATCCAAGGTCACCGCTGGGATTCGAACCGTATTGGATGGCAAGGGCTTCGAAATCAACTCCCGATGTCACTTTCTTCCGAATCGATCTCGCAAAGTTCTTTACCGAATCAATAGTGACTCCCGAGGGAGTGAATGTCAGGAGGATATGAGCTATTCTGGCTCCAGCCGGTTGATCAGGAATAGAGTCTTTGTACGCCTGATAGAAATCCTCTACTTCTTTGCGAGAGATAGACGAATTCGAAAGCTTCAAGCCGATATAGCGCTCTCTGAGAAGTTTACCTTCGACTTCGGTTTTAAGTTTGCGCCTGAGATCTCGCAATGTGAGACCCTCGGACGCCAAAGCGGTCAAGAACGCTGTCTCACCTGGGAATCGCGATGAGATTTCAGCTATTTGCGCGTCCAACGCGGCTTTGACTTCCTGTTTGGAAACGGTAATCGTTGTATCCTGGTTGGCGGCGACTAGAAACAGTTTCTCGTTTATCATCTGACGCAGGATTTCTTTCTGAAATTCGTGAGCCTGTTCATCGGTTTCCGGTCTGAATCCGCTTTGCATAGCCGCCATCTGAGCTTGAGAGGCCAGCTGCGACAGCAAAATAGAATGCCTGCCCACACGAGCTACTACTCGTTCAAGGGGATCAGCGTCCTCTACTCCGCTGCGCGCTGTAGCGACAAAGCCAAACAGATCAACGCCGATCAGCGCTAAAGTAACCAGCGACACAGCTAGTGTCTCGCCGATGGCTTTTCGTAAGAACCATTTTCTTTCCTTGTTCATATCTCTTATCTACGATAGTTGTGGCGGCAAAATATTTTCCGCAAGTCCGGTTTCGGTCTGGTTTTACATACTTGAGAATGTTGTGTCCGGATATTTAGAGCGATCAATGGAGTTCAACAACACATCGTCAAAAATAGTAATATCAGCCGTTTCCAGCGCCTTTTCAGCCCAGAGACGAAACGCTTCATCTTTTTGTCTGCGAGTGAGGATATTGTCTATCTGCACTTTTACAAGATCATAATTCTTGAGATCTTCCGAGCGCTTGTCTACAATATAAAACACCGACCACTTACTCAAAGTCGCCACGGGTCCACCGAATTCACCGATAGCGAGATTTTCCGCGACATCGAAAATATCTCTAAACCATCTTCGTTCGACCCATCCCAGATCGCCCTGCTCCATGCGCTTGTTACCTCGTTCCGTCAATTCCGCCGCCAGTTCTTTGAATTTATTCAGCCCTTTGACCTCTTTGAGAATAGCGAGCGCTTGTTCCCGATCACTCACAAGAATCTCATATAGCCACATCTTCGCGGGCGCGGTGAAAAGCTTGAGAT
>JACZUZ010000185.1 GCA_022572905.1 Candidatus Zixiibacteriota bacterium
CAGGCAAGAAGTCCGGGTCGGTATGAGCCTGGCATAGAATCCTCGCGCACAATCCAGGGTCCGATGATAATCATGCTCAGGGCGACAGATAATGGAGCTATCACGGGACCTATCCAAGGAATCGGAATCAAAAAAAGCACATCCCAGTCAGTGAAGCTAAGTAGCCATCCGATCGTCAACTTCAACCAAATGTAATACCAAACGTCCCAGGCGCCGAACAAGAATAGAAACCATCCAAATCGCTCCCATCTTTTCTTGGCAACAGCAAAAGAAATACTTGCGAGGAGTATTATAGTGGCGAGTTCGCGACCAACTTCTACTGACAAGATGGATTCCGACATCAATTTAAGCGGGAACGCAAAACCTTCAGCGTAGTAGAGTTCTCTCAAATAAACTACTACGGCCGCTTCAATGTACGCTATCGCAACAGCGAACGTGGACAGAGCTATTAAGAGATTCCTGAATTGATGATCTTTTCTCGACAATTCTTTCATCTCTCTTAATTTCGCAGTTTATGTTTTGAGAAACAAGCCGGGCGGCCAATCCACACTGCGTGGGATTATAATTTTACTCCGCACAAAGAAACCGCAACTACCGCGCAAGGGCTAGTTTTATTGATGGGCAGATGTGGGCATCCGCTGTGCACTAAACAACTCGAATTAAAAGCGCCCGCCTAATCCTATCGCTAAGAAGACATGACCATAATTCACAGATGTCGCGTTGAGAGTCTCGGTTCCGACACTTGATTGCGCAGTAAACGGCCCATTATCAACAGAACCGACTAATCGGAACTGCAGGCGTGACTCAAAGAAAAATCGTCTGTGAAGGGGCGTCTCGAGACTCACATCAATGAGCGCGCCGAGTCTCGTATGGTTGTATTGACCACCGGCTGGTTCCACCGATGATCGATATGCAGTCGCTTCAAAGAAATATAAGGCAGGGCCAACCCCGAAGCGCAGCCCTCCATACATACTCGTCGATGCGACAGGCGCTATTAGGCGCCCACGGTTTGAGACACCCACACTACGGAATTGAATCTTGTTTCCAACTGTCTCAGCGAAATCGATATTCGCCACGTGAAGCGATATGGCGTACGGCTGATTGAGATTCCGTCGTATCGCAACTAACCATGACCCGGCGCTTTCAGAACGAGGAAACTTGGTGATTATAGTTGATAGAAACGCCACATCATCACCGTATCCATCACGAACAAGCGCATCTTCTATGTCACCGCGGGGTCCGAAGAAGTTACCTCCATAAGACATCGAGACCGACCAGTGTCTGCTATGTTCGGTAGCCACTGCCGTTTCTTGTAGGAAGAGACAAAGCCCGATCAGGAGATAACTCGATAATGACAATTTGATCTTTACTTTCTTGCATCCACTAATTTACCTACCTCCAGTTTCGAATGTCAGGAACCCTGTGCCCCTAGATTTCTCTGCCGCTCTTTTGACCGAGTGGCCCATCCCCTCTGGGGTTTGAATCCCAACCGTTGGGTGGGTTTCTAAGACTACTCCCCATAAAGAAACCGATAATTGTGCGCAAGATCAAGTCTTGATGGACGGGCAGATGTGACTTCGGCGAGCTCAGCCGAGCCGGACATCTGCCGGGCGCTGAAGCTCGGCGCCTTCACCCGGACAAAAGTCCGGGCCACGGGAATGTTTGCTCTTTTCTTATGTAGGTCAGTATCCGCGGGGCGTGAACAACGCCCGAGTGGTCCTGACTATTAAGATTTGTTTTGCGGAAGCGTGGCCGTGATCTGTGATCGCGGTTGTGGGGATTAATGAAACTCGAGCGTCGGGTTCGCTCACCCGGACAAATGTCCGGGCCACACGGACCGGCAATTCATTTCCAGAACGCATATTCTACCCATTTAGTAAACTTGAACATTCGCCACACATACATAGCACACACTCCTTGCAATATGGGCGCAATTAGTAATGACACGACCTGGATAGAGCCGTCACCCAGCGCGTTCCAAGCGACCGCTGCAACTAATTGAAAAACAGAGCATAGAACGAAAAAGTATGGGATATGAAAAGATGCCCGTTTATCAGCCTTTCAGAACCCAACCCAAACAAGCCCTCCCCAACAAAGAAAACCGGCGCTTCCAATCCCTTCAAGCCAGACGAGATAATAGTGACTGTGATCCTCCGTAAGAGATTCATTCTCTGTCAGAAGCACGAAACTTTCCGCTAGGTCCATGAACAGGCTCGTCATGGTAACACAGATGAAGAGGCACAGTATTATGTCTTTATTCCTGATTTGCTGACGAACTTCTTGCGAATTCTGCACGATGTATTCTTGTTTGCTTGACTGGCTGGGTGGGCCATCCCCGCTTGGGTGGGTTTCTAAATCATCCCAACAAAGAAACCGCAACTCACGCGCGAGAGCAAGTCTTGATGGACGGGCAGATGTGGACATCTGCCGCGCACTCAACGAAACCCGGATAAATTTCCGGGCCACACGGGCGCCGGGTGCGTTACTCCGACCGGGGTTCGATGCTCCGTACCGCTACTCTAACATGTTGTACAACAACGGAGAGAGGTCAAGAATGGCCTGCACCTCCGAATTTGGCGCTGTTTGAATGAGAGTTATTTTCGATGTAGTCAGTGATTTAGATTGACTCGTAAGGTTGTTTCAAGGTATATTTTTCAGCGAATAACTTTCTTTAGTAACAAGGAGGTAATGATGAAATCAAAATTGAACGGCTCGTACGCACTTCTTCCAATACTTTTAGCGCTTGTCACTGGGATGGGCATGCTTTCCGGTTGCAGTTCGGACCCTGGAAGTCTGACAGTAGTAATCACCTATGAGGGAACTTCAATTCCATCACCGAAGGTTATTTTAGTAGATACCGACGTTCCCACCTGTGGGGCCATAATTCGTAAAGAGAACATTATTGTAAACTCGGAAAATCGCGGTCTAAAAAACGTCGTATTTCGCTTGGAAGGTGAGATAGAAGGCAAGGAAACGCCTCTTGACGTTACCATCTCGAATGAAGGCTGTGTTTTCGTTCCCCATGTGGCGGTTGCGGTGATCGGTAGCAAAATTAATATTAGAAATGATGATCCAGTTTTTCACACGACCAATACAAACCTAAACGGGAAAAGCTTATTCAACATCCCGCTCCTTGTAGGGCAACCCCCACCTCCCCCAAGACCTATTAAAGAAGCTGGATTAATTGAAGTTAGTTGCGCCGTTCACAACTGGATGAAAGGCTACATATTTGTTCATACTAATCCGTATGTAGCCGTCACTGACGAATCAGGAAAGCTCTCAATGACTGGAATGCCACCAGGCAAGTATTCTTACGTGGCCTGGCATGAAGAGTTTGGAGAACAAACAGGTGAAGTGGAGATCAACGAAGATGGGGTTACGTCTCTTAAGTTGGAATTCGGGGGCGTTAGCCAACCAAAAGCAGTGAATGAATCTGAAGATATCTCTCTCATTGCATCACTTGGTGAACTACCTTTGGGGCTTGACAAATATATGGTAAGAATTCCAGACGATAATTCCTTGGACGGCGCTTCTGGCGCGAAGAAAGTGGAACTGGGAAGACATCTTTATTTTGACACTCGACTTTCAAAGGACAATTCAATTTCGTGCGCCAGCTGTCATGATCCTAAGAAAGGGTGGGGTGACGGAGAACAATTTTCCACAGGCGTCGGTGGCGCTAAAGGTGGAATGAACGCTCCTACAATTATCAATCGAGTTTTCAGTACTTTACAATTTTGGGACGGCCGGTCAAAAAGCCTGGAAGATCAAGCCCTTGGACCTATACAAAACCCTATAGAAATGGCTCTCACCTTGGATGAAGCAGTTTCCAAAATATCTCAGGTGGAAGGCTATAAGCAGCTGTTCAAAGAATCTTTCGGGGATGAGCAGGTCACTGCTGATCGTATTGGCAAAGCTATTGCCAGTTTTGAAAGAACAATTGTTTCCGGGAATTCTCCTTTTGACAAGTATGAAAGTGGTGATAAGACTGCCATGAGCCCGTCTGCAATTAGCGGCTGGGGCATCTTTCGAGACAACAAAAAAGGGAATTGTACCAGTTGCCACGCTGGCTTCAATTTCACCGACGAGGCATACCACAATATTGGCGTAGGTACTGAAAAACCAGATTGGGAGAAAGATTACTCCGGTCGTTTTGCTGTAACGCAAGACACTAAAGACAAAGGAGCCTTTAAGACTCCAACACTGCGAGATATCGCTGAATCGACACCATACATGCATGATGGCAGTGTCAAGACGCTTGAAGAGGTTATTGAAATTTACGCCGTGGGTGGTGTTAAAAATGAATACCTTGATCCGAAGATGAAAAAACTCAAATTGACGGATCAGGATAAGAATGATTTAGTAGCGTTTCTAAAGGCCCTTTCCGGCGATGATATCAATGTTGTGGCGCCGACGCAACTTAAGTAGCGCGATTATAATTATCATTCGAACCGGTTTTTGAAGGAGGTCGGATGGTCATACCCTTGGGGTGGGTTTCTCTATACTCTCTCCCCACAAAGAAACCGCAACTCACGAGCGAGAGCAGGTCTTTATTGATGGGCGGATGAGACTTCGGCGAACTCAGTCGAGCCGGATATCTGCCGCGCACGATGCTTGAATAGAGAAACCCGGACAAATGTCCGGGCCACAAAGCCGCATAACCTCGCCAAATCCGGCGAATGCCATAAAAAAAGCGAAAAAAGTTCTTGCCCCCCCCTCACATGTCGTATATTGACATTTAGTTAGGTTTTCCTGGCTAAAAGTTTACTCACAGTACTCTCGCGTGATGTTAATTTCAAAGTGTATTATTCGGCAACGGCTTAGGTCCCCTGGGACACTCCAAGGTCGATTGGAAAAAAATTAAAATTTAACGTTTAAGGAGATTCCCCATGAAAAGATTCCTCACTTCAACAATTCTGGCCGGTTTCGCCGCTCTGACATTCTCGGTTGCAGGCGCCCAGACACCGACTTCGGGCGGAGCCTCGGTCACACTACCATCTGAGGCCGTGCTCGGCGAAGAAATCACTGTGGATGTCGTTGTGATTGTTCCCGCTCAGGGCATTCAGAACGGTCCGATCGAAATTTCGATTTTGATTTCAAACGGTTCAGAGACTCTGGTGTTTTGCTCCGGTTCGATTGAATTCACCGGCGGACAGAATCCGATCTCAACCAGTTTTTCCTGCACCGTTCCTACTGACCTGAATCTTGGCGATCACTCAAT
>JACZUZ010000186.1 GCA_022572905.1 Candidatus Zixiibacteriota bacterium
AGAATAGTTTCGTGTCGCGAGCTGTCGACCGGAAGAGTGAACGACTTCCCCATAGGTCCGGATATAATTCCGGCGGAGTCACGGGTGAAAGGATCAAATATAATCGCGTCATCACGATTTGAATTTTTGTATTGATAGGTTAATCTGGGAAGAAATTTCGTGTAATAGCTTCCGAAACGAGGTTCGAAGACAAATTGGAAATCCACTCCCTCTTCAAAAACAAGAGCAACTGTGTCGGCCTCGATCAACTTGGGAGCCTCTCTTCGCCGAAAGACACGAAGCTGGGTTCTAAGCCCTAATTTGTCTGACTGTCGGACAAAAGCCCTGTCTGCACGAAGAACAATTTCCCTGTTCAGCGGATTATCATTGATCTTCATCTGGACCTTATATGGGCTCGAGAATATTCTCGAAACTCCGAATCCCGCGACGAGAAAGTTCGGATCAACTTCATTCAAGAAATAATTGAGACTGACCATGTGACCATACCCCAGCAAATTTCTCTCGGTGAATCCCAGCTCAACCTGACTGCGCCCGCCCTGACGCCGAAACTCTACTCCACCTGAGAGTGACCATTTGTCGATCGTTTCAACTCTCAGCGCCACTGCGCCGTTTTCAAGCGTGTCGAGATAAACTTGCGAATCAAAGATAAACGGTTTATTTCTCAAATTCCTCTCAGTTTCATAGGCCAGCGAAGTATCAAATATATCTCCCGGCCCCAGAAGGATTTCCCGCTTGACAACATTCTCTCGCGTAGTGATATGAATTTTATTCACATACCTGTACAACCAGAGTTTTTTCGCCTGTTCCCTGGTGAAGACATTATTTCGGATAATAATAACTGTGTCAATTCGTATCTCATTCAGTTGCGAACTGACCGAAGAAGTCGCCTCCTGCGAATCAACTTTTATTTCCGCGGCAGTCTCCTGCGACACTTCTGCAAATATTTCAGGCGCGGCTATGACTATTGAGGCCATAGCCAGAATTATTGATAAGTCTCCTATCCGTCTGTCTAACCCGCCTCTGTGTAATAGCTTTTCCATATTGTTCATGTACGATGCGCGCCGACAATATTCTTTGTAGCCAATTGACGGTCGATCCAGTGAAACGGTCTCCCTCTTACAAAGCAAGTCTCTAACCAATTCCCCACCTATCTGATTCGGGCGGTTCAATATCTTCCATTTAGGCGAGCTGGGGCGATTCGATCATACGCCGGTCCCGGTTAACGAGCTACTCCCCGGCGCCGACAATAACAATTAAGTGAAGAATTACCTAATCTCATTCGGTAAGCGGCAAAAAATATGGCAATAAAGAAAATTGGCGAGCTTTTGGTTGATAAGAATCTTATCACTCCCACCCAACTGAAGCAGGCCATCAATGAGCAGAAAACATCCGGGAAGCGCCTGGGTGAGGTGGTTGTCGATATGAATCTGGTTACTGAAGAGCAATTGCTCGAAGTAATATCAGAGAGATTAAAGACGCCAAAAGTAACACTTGAGTCAATTATTATTGATCCGCACATCATTCAGACCGTGCCGGTCGAGCTCGCCCGTCGCTATACTTTGATTCCGGTGTTTAGAATCGGCAATACGCTAACAGTGGCTATGGCCGACCCCTTGAATGTCATAGCCGTTGATGAACTTGCCTATACGACAGGTTGCGACATCCATCGTTCAATCGCTCCTGCGCCGAGCATAAAGAAGGCCATAGAACACTACTATTCGGTTCAGGACAGATTGCGCTCTGTTATTCGCACGTATGATCGCGCATCCGAACCGACAGAATCTTCCCGGGCAATGAGCGCTGACGATGACTCTAATGAAAACCAGTCTCCGGTTGTTAAGCTCGTAAACATAATTCTCTCAAAAGCGGTTCGCGATGGCGCTTCAGATATCCATTTTGAACCAAATGAAGGATTATTGAGAGTGCGCTATCGCATACATGGGAAAATGCGCGAAGAAGTTTCACCTCCGAAGTCTCTTCAGGCTGAAGTAATTTCAAGCATCAAAATCGCCGCCGAGATGGATGTTTCCGAAAAGCGCGTTCCCCAAGACGGTCGCTTTGCTGTTCGGGTCGATGATTCGACAATAGATTTGCGCGTTTCTACTCTTCCGACAATACATGGAGAAAAAATAGTAATAAGGATTCTCGATCCCCGAAATCTGAATATGGGACTTGAGGACCTGGGACTATCCGGAGACACCCTCAATGATTGGCGGAAAATGATCAGACGTTCGGATGGTTTGATTCTTATCAGCGGACCCACTTCCAGCGGAAAGACTTCGACCCTCTATTCTACTTTACAGGAAATAAACTCAATAGAAAAAAATATTATTACCGTTGAGGATCCGGTTGAGTATTCCCTGCCAATGATTAACCAGATACAGACCAATGAAAAGGCGGGTCTGACTTTCGCAAATCTTCTGCGGTCGATAGTGCGACAAAACCCGGATATAATCATGGTTGGTGAGATTAGAGACACAGACACCGCGCGAATGGCTGTGGGCTCAGCCCTGACCGGCCATTTGGTCTTCTCGACTATTCACACCAACGATTCAGCCAGCAGCGTAACGCGGCTGGTAGATATGGGCGTCGCGCCATATCTGGTAGCGTCCGCATTAAAAGGAATAATGGCGCAGCGCCTAGTCCAGGTAAATTGTCCGGACTGCCTTGAAGAGTACCGTCCGTTGGAAAGCATGATAGAATTCGCAGGGTTGAGTAGTAATTCAATATTCCGAAGGTCCACCGGATGCACAAAATGCAGGCTAACCCGGCATCGTGGTATGACAGGACTCTTTGAGCTACTCAAAGTAGACGGAAGAATCAAAGAAATGATCGTGAACGGCGACTCCGATGCAACGATAAGAGACTACGGACAAACTCAGGGAACGCGTTCGCTCTTTGATGAAGGAACTCTCAAGCTAGCTGATGGTCTCATTACTTTGGAAGAGCTGCTTCGATCCGCCGCTCCCGAAACCAGCCGCTTTGGGTCGTCTACAACAGCTACCTACCAAGCCCAAAACATTTAACGACCACCCGCTCAAAGCGCTATGGCGACATCCTACACTTTCACCGCCCGTTCAAACCAGGGCAAGAAGATCACCGGTGTAATTCAGGCTCATTCGCATGAGCAGGCGATCGATTCTCTTCTTCAGCAATACGCCGCTATCGTAAGGGTCGCTGAAACCAGGAAACCTCGTTCGCTTGGGTTTGCTCTTTTTCGAAAGTCATATCTTCCGGAACTAATTCTCTTTTCGCGCAATTTGGCGACATATTATCGTAGCGGAATACCGCTAACGAAGGCTCTCAGTATAATCAAGATTTCCAAAGCCGATGGGAAATTCCAGAAAGTACTGGCCGAGATTCGCGAGGACGTGATTGAGGGACGGTCTCTTTCGACGGCCATGTCAAAGCATTCCGATATTTTCCCAGCTATTATGACAAGCGCCGTTGAAGCAGGTGAAACCTCCGGTAAACTGGCTGAGATATTAGAACAATCAGCCTCTGCGCTTGAACGTGAGCTGGCGCTAAAGCGACAAATAAAATCAAGTGTTCGCTATCCCGCTATTGTGGTGGGAATGATCGGGGTCGCGTTTCTTGTCCTGATCGGTTTCGCTGTACCCACGTTTGTTGAATTCTACGGAAAATTCGGCGCTGAGTTACCCGCGTCAACCAGAGCGCTAATCTGGATTAGTAACATTGTGTCTCACTACTGGGCTTTGGTTTTGATTCTGATGGCTTGCGCCAGTTATTTCATCAGACAGTTTTATCGGACGGAGTCCGGCAGGAAATTTTTCGATATGATAATACTGAAAACACCTGTCTTTGGAGAACTCTTGACGAAAGCGGCTGTCGCTAGATTCGCTATGCTCTTTGTGGTGCTTCATAGAGCGGGAATACCAATTGTAACAGCTCTCGGGTTGCTGGAAACTTCGATGAAAAATATTCATCTGCGCGAAGAAGTAATCAGACTTCGCGAATCGTTTCGAGAGGGACGGGAATTGGATATTGAATTCATTGAATCTTCCTATTTCCCTGAAATGGCGCTCAATATGATCAAAGCGGGATTGGAAACAGGCTCGCTTGATACGATGCTTGATGAGCTGGGAGCGCATTATTCGCGAGACGTCGAATATACATCTCAGAATTTGGCCTCGATTATTGAACCCTTATTGACCGTTCTGGTCGGCGCTACAGTATTGGTTCTGGCCCTCGCCATCTTCCTGCCCATGTGGAACCTGATAAAAGTATTCCATTGATCAATATTTGAGCGCCTAAGTTTTGAACATCGACTTAAGATCGTTCATTCCATAGACGACAACTTGAAAGAAAGATATAGTTCAATCTCGGATTTGGAGGTAATAATGAAACGTTCCAGGCTTTCAAATGAGCGTGGATTCTCGCTTATCGAACTTGTAATAATTATCGTGATTCTCGGCATTCTGGCCGCTGTGGCGATACCGAAGTACCAGGACATAACTTCTGAAGCGAAAGAAGCCAGCGCTCGCGCGGCTCTCGGCGGAATTCGCTCTGGTGTAATGATCTTCTATGCGAATGTAGCAGTCACGACAGGCACCGCCACCTGGCCGACTAAGGTCGAACTGGAAACAGTCGGATCGGTTATGGAGCACATTCTTCCTAAAAATCCGTATCAGCTGGATTCAAACGCTCCGGATAGCGTTGTTGCGGGTGTCACAAAGGGAACGATAGTTGGATCTCGCGGCGGATGGGCCTATCTGGCGGCGACCGGTGAACTCTGGCCAAATACATCCATTATCGGCGAGAATAACTGGTAGGCGATTGACCTTCAGGTCACCTGGGCGCCGGAACCGCCTGGGAAAAAGGCGAATTGTGGGTAGCTCAAAGACAAATTCTGGCTCAAAGACAAAGTCAATTTTTAACAGGCTCGGACAGAGTGACGGTTTCACTCTGATCGAGCTTGTTATCGTTATAGTCGTGTTGGGCATAGTTGCGGCTGTCGCCATCCCGCGCTTCGGAGATTTTACCGAGAGCGCCAAGATAGAGGCTACCCGTGAGGAAATGGGACGGCTAAAAAAAGCGATACTCGGCGATCCCAGCGTCACGGCCGGGGGAAAATTTGTTTCAAAGGGCTATGAAGGCGATGTCGGTTCGCCGCCGCCAACGTTGGTTAATCTTGTGGTAAAACCTGGGT
>JACZUZ010000187.1 GCA_022572905.1 Candidatus Zixiibacteriota bacterium
TTGTCGGCGCTGACAGCGCCATAGTGTGCTTCCGTCCACCCAGCAATGACAGCACATATGAATTCTGCATTCGCGCCACAGACGATTGTCACACCCGCACAGAGACATTCTTTGTTACATTTACTCCAACAAGTCTTTGCACGCTTTGTGTTGATCTGTCAATTGTCGGTCCTGATTGCACTCCGGTGGGACAGGAAGTGGCTGTTGATCTGGTAGCTAATACGATCAGACCTATTGGCGGATTCGATCTTCTAATAAATTACGATCCGAGCGCCCTGGCTTTCTTGTCTGCGACTATCGGCGACGCTATTCCGTCCTGGGAGTTCTTTACTTTCCGGCAGGGTCCATTTGATAATTGCGGTGGTTGCCCGAGCGGATTGCTTAGAATTATCGGAATCGCTGACATTAACGATGGAAACAACCACCCCAATTCTGAAGACTTTGTGCCACAGGGCGTTTTGGCCACGATTAGATTTAGAATTGCAAATGATCAGAACCTGGCCTCGCAATTTGTTCCGGTTAATTTCTATTGGAACGACTGTGGAGATAACACATTCTCAGATCCCACCGGAAACTTCCTCTATATTGATAATCGGATCTTTAGCGCCGAAAACGCGCTGATCTGGGATGAGTCGGACGACGTACTTTTCCCGGAAAACGCCCGTATTCGGGGATTAGGCGCTCCGGACGATCCTTGTCTGAGCGGAGATAAGCTGATTCCATTGCGTTGCGCAGATTTCTTTAACGGTGGAGTGTGTATTATTCATCCCGATTCTATTGATGATCGTGGTGATTTGAATCTGAATGGGATCGCCTATGAAGTAGCTGATGCGGTACTCTACACTAACTACTTCATTGTCGGACTGAGCGTGTTTAAGATCAGTGTCGATGGCCAGACGGCGGCTTCGGATGTCAACGCCGACGGCATTACGCTCACTATTGCCGATCTGGTGCATTTGATCCGCGTTGTGGTTGGTGACGCGTCGCCAATACCCAAGCAGACTCCCTATAGGCCGGGAAATGCGGAAATCATGGGCGAATGGATTGACGGGAATTATGTGGTCAGTTCGCGATCAGAGCTTGAGCTTGGCGCGGCCCTTCTAACGTTTATAGTTCCTGACGGTGACCTTGATACGGTCGTTATTGGCTCTGGCGCCGAAGGTATGGAGCTGGCCTATTCAGTTAAGGACGGTTTAGTGCGTGCGCTGATTTATGGAAGCCCGTCTGGTTCATCCGGCCAGTCTCGAATAAGCGCTGGCAATGCGAACTTAATAACCGTGCGCACGTTCAGCGGCGATCAATCACAGATAGAACTCATTAGCGCCGAGATGTCAGATTACAATGGCTGGTATGTTATAAACGCCGAGATTCTAAACAAGGTTATTCCGGACAAATTCCATGTCTCTCAGAATTTCCCGAATCCTTTTAATCCGTCAACTACGATCGAAATATCTCTGCCGCAAAAATCACACTGGTCGCTGACAATTCACAACTTGCTCGGGCAAAAGGTGCGAACTTATGAAGGAAACGCCGAGGCCGGAATTGTGCGATTGGTCTGGGATGGCGCAGACAGCAACCGGCGACATGTGGCCTCGGGAATCTACTTCTACTCAGTCAAGGCCGGTGGTAATATAGTTACCAAGAAAATGGCGCTTCTGCGCTGACCTGCGACCTCACCTGAAATTCCAAGTACGCTCTAATAGAGAATCTTCTCGCCTACTTATGGTAGGGACTACCTTTTAGTATTGAAAATGCGCGAAACAATTGCTCCAGAAGAACCACTCGCGCTATCTGATGAGAGAATGTCATGTCCGAAAGGGAGAAGATACGGTCGGCTTTCGATTGCACCTCTTGCGAGAGTCCGAAAGCGCCGCCGATAACAAAGTCCAGACTGTTTTTGCCGGATGTTTGATTCTTGGAGATAGCTTTCGCGAATTGTTCCGATGATAGCTTGTCGCCATGTTGATCAAGACAGTAAACGTAGTCGCCTCGTACTTTTTTGAGTAAGCGCTGTCCCTCGCGATTTATTAGAGTTTCAATTGATCCATCCGGAGATTTTTTAATCTCGGGAGTTTCAATTATTTCGAGCTGGCAATCTCTCGAAAGTAGTTTTGTAAAGCGCTCGGTTGCCGCCGAGACCCACTCGCCCTTGCATTTACCGATTGCGACTATTCGAATTTTCATTGCGGAAAAAATATGTTCTTGCGGCGCTAGACGGATTGTCTTGACAGCTAAAAAAATTACTAAGCGGGCAGGAAGTTGACCCAGACTTCACGGTGTCGCGGGCCATCGAATTCACAGAAAAGCAAACCCTGCCAGCGGCCGAGCTGGATCTGTCCATTCTCAACAATCAATGTTTCCGAGCAGCCGACCAGCGAGGATTTTATGTGAGAGTCGGAATTTCCTTCGGCGTGGCGGTATCCTTCCTCGTGAGGGATATCGCGCGAAAGTTTGTCGAGTATGTCGAAAGTGACATCCGGGTCATAGTTTTCGTTTACAGTGATTGCCGCAGTTGTATGCGGGCAATACACAATTACCACGCCGCTTTTCTTTCCGGTCTTGGAAACGAGTTTCTCAAGAGCCTTCTGTGTGAATGAAGTGATATCCACCATTTGATTGCGTTTCTTCGTCGTAAGTGTGAACTGTTCCATGACTTCTCACTCAAGTAACGCCTCGGCGAATTCAGCGGCGTCGAATTCCTGAATATCGTCAATACCTTCGCCAATGCAAATATACCTAACCGGAGCCTCGAGTTCCTGCGCGATGGCCACTACAACTCCGCCCTTGGCAGTGCCATCCAGTTTTGTGACAATAAGCCCGTCACATCCAGCCGCTGCCGTAAATGCCTCGACCTGTTTTAGGGCGTTTTGTCCGGTTGTGCCATCAATGACCAAGAGAGTGCGGATTGTCGCCTGCGGGTCCGCTTTTTCGATCACTCTGCGAATTTTGCTTAACTCCTGCATCAGATTGGATTTTGTATGAAGTCGACCGGCGGTGTCAACCAGTAGCAAGTCCATGCCCTTGGCGTCGGCGGATATGGTAGCGTCATAGGCTACAGCCGCGGGGTCGGCGTTATCATGCGAGCGAGTGAATTCCACACCTGAGCGCATGGCCCAGGTTTGAAGCTGTTCAACCGCCGCGGCGCGGAATGTATCGCAAGCGGCAATCATCACTTTCTTGCCGTTCTGTGAATGAAGCTTGGCCAACTTGCCGATAGTTGTCGTCTTACCGGAGCCATTGACTCCCACGACCAGGAAAACGACCAGCGAACCCGACCCGTTCAAGAGCGGTTCCTTTCGCGCGCTGGTAAGAATTGTCCGTATCTCTTCTTTGAGAAGATTCAGGGCCTCATCTGAGTTCGAGAGAAGTTCGCGCCGCGCCCGCGATCTGATTTCGTCTATGATTCTTGTTGTCGCTCCAACGCCCAGATCAGCTTGAAGTAGGGACTCTTCTATATTGTCCAGAGTTTCATCATCAAGCTTCTTAAATCCGAGAGCCAAATTTATCTTGCCGAATAAATTATCCCTGGTCTTGCTCAGGCTGTCGCGGAGTTTGCTAAGTCCTTTTAACATCGTGTTCCTTAAACATGGTGTCCTACTGGCATTCACTAAGAATAGCCCAAAAGGGTCCGCCGCGCCAATTCACGCGATGGCAATCTGGCGCTCGGGCAATCGAGCAATTGGTCAATCGAGCGATTCGTCAATCGGGAACTAGGAAATAGAAGATGGGACGCTAACTGAGATCGTCGTTCTTGGCGTCCGGCGCGTTCTGAGGAGCCAAATGAGATTTCATTCTCTCCACAACCGGGGCGGGGATTTCTGGCTCGTCGCTGAGTGGCTCATCTCGGCGTGGCTTAGCGCTGTGCTGTTCAGCGTTGGGCTGTTCAGACGAACCTGTGTCTAATTGTCTGTCGTCGTGCACGTCCCCAAAATCCACTGAAACCAGCTTTGAAACGCCGGGTGTTTCCATCGTTACGCCGTAAAGCGTATCAGCAGCCTGCATGGTGATCTTGTTATGAGTGATAATTATGAACTGGGTTTGAGCGGAAAAGCGTCGAATTATTTTCAGGAACCGATGGCAGTTGGCGTCATCCAGAGGAGCGTCGATTTCATCCAGAATACAGAACGGCGATGGCTTTACAAGATAGAGGGAGAAAAGAATTGAAATCGCCGTCAATGCGCGCTCGCCGCCCGACATTTGAGTTATCGTAACCAGTTTCTTGCCTTTGGGCTTGGCGATTATTTCAATTTCTGATTCAAGCGGATCGCTTTCGTCAACTAGTTTGAGATCGCATTCGCCGCCTGTGAACAATTCTGTAAAGATAAGCTGGAAATTCTTGCGCGCCTTGTTGAATGTTTCCGTGAACATTTCTCGCGCGGTCCTGTTGATTTTGGCGATAGTAGACTGCAAAGTCGCTTTGGCGCTCAACAAATCCACCATCTGAGTGTCGAGGTATTCAAAGCGCTCGCTGGCGGACTCAAATTCTTCAATAGCCAGAAGGTTTACCGGACCAAACGCCTTCACTCTTTCCTTTAACTCTTTCAACGCCATTTCGGCTTCTTCCGGGCTCCTATTATCCTTATGGGATTGTTCGTCTTTTTCCGGAAGCGCATAGTTAGCCAGATCGACTCCATACTCTTCCTGAATATGATCAATTAACGTTGCCCGATCATTATCAAGCTGATTGAGTTTTAATTCACGTGAATGAGATTCTTCAAGCGCCTTGTCCTTACGCCCTCTGGCCTCGCGTATACTGTTTTCCTGGGCCTTGACCTGCAGTGCGATCTCCTCGCGTTTCTGACGCTCGGTGGTTTCACGAGCAGAGAGCTCGGAGCGGTGATCCAGCGCTGTCTTGAGATTTACTTCAATCTTCGCAATTTCCTCACTGGCCGCATTGACTTCGCCTTTCGCGTTTTCGATTTCCTGCGTCTTGCGAGTTCTGGTCTGCGCAATTTCGTGTCTAACTTCCTGCAGGTGCGTGATGCGGGCGGTGAGTTCATTTATTGCCGAACGCTCCTCAACCAGTTTCACACTGAGCGAATTGTAATTCTCCGCAGACTTCTGCGCCATGCGCTCCATTTCCCCGACTTCGCTCTGATAACCGGTAATAAGTCCCATCAAGCGCTCTTTTTCCGCCGAGAGCTGGTCAACATCAAGCGAAAGTGTA
>JACZUZ010000188.1 GCA_022572905.1 Candidatus Zixiibacteriota bacterium
GAGCTGGTGCGGGATATCACACCAAGTCCGGAGAGTTTCGCCAGACGCGATGTAATTTCATCGGTAATTCCATCAGCGAAGTATTCATCTTCCTCAGCTCCAAGATTCTCGAAAGGCAAAACCGCCAGCATTTTGACGGCATCCTCTTCCACAGGCGCGTCCTTCGGCCAAAAGGAGTACAGTACCGCTATCGCTGACAATACAATCATGGCGGCTCCAACCCGCAAGCTAATTCTACTTGTTCGCGGTTTTCCCGAGTCTGTTTTCAGTCGCTTCAAATCGGCCAACATGCCTGTGGCGGTTTGATATCGTGTTTCAGTTTTTTTGTCCAGAGCTTTGTCAATGACTTGCTGAAGCTCAGCGCTCACACCGGATTTGTAGCGAGACATTGGTTCGGGAGTTTCATTGATAATGTTATAATGAATAGCCGCTTCATGTTCGGCGTCAAAAGGCCTCCGGCCGGTAATCATCTCATACAAAACGACACCAACTGAAAATAGATCAGAACGATGGTTCGCAATCTGACCCTGTACCTGTTCCGGTGACATATAACCGGCTGTGCCGAGCGTCGAACCGGTCTTCGTCAGTTTCTCTTGACCTGCTACCGTAGCCAATCCAAAATCCAGCAGGCGAGGTTTGCCATTCTTATCTATAATAATATTAGCTGGCTTGATATCGCGATGCACTACACCGGCGTTGTGGGCCTCATTCAGCCCCTCGCAGATTTGCATAGTCAGATTGACCGCTTCTGAAACTGAGAGCTTGCCCTGCTTGATTACTTCACGCAGAGTCTGCCCTTCAATATGCGCCATCGCGATAAACGGTCGTCCCTGAAACTCGCCTACTTCGTGCACCGGTACTATATTAGGATGATCCAGCTTTGCCGCGGCTTTCGCTTCGCGGGTGAATCGAGCGCGGCTGGCTTCGTCCTGATAGAGATGAGCGGGTAGAAACTTGAGAGCAACTTTGCGATCGAGCTTGGAATCCTCTGCAAGATACACGTCACCCATCCCCCCGGCGCCGATCTTGGAGATGATCTCGTAGTGCGAGACCTTGGTACCGGTGGTCAGCGGCACAAATGACTGTGTGTTGTCGTCGTCTCTTTTCATGTGCCCGTATCGTATTTCTTCATCAGAGCTTTGAAGCGCGGGTGATCACGGAGGGGATCCGCATAAGGGTGAGTTTTTAAAACCTTAACCGAACCATAACTCGGCTTTGAAAGTAATACTTCCATCAAATCCAGGGCTTTGTCATATTCACCGACTATGATATAAATTCTCAGAAGGTTTTCCATTAGCATCATACCGGATAAGGCATCTCTTTCAATAGGAATCTGATTGTAGGCTTCTTCACCAAGTTCTATTGCTTCATCTTTTCGTCCAAGCCCGGCATAGGTCTTAGCTATGAACATAATTGTCCCTGCGGAATCGTCAGCCGTTACGTTCGAGGCAATTTCAGACTCATAGCAGTTCAATGCCGAATCAAAATATATCTTGCTTTTAGAAATCTCATTCTTCAGATAATAAATATCACCTATCCCATAATAATAATTACAAGTGTCAAATAAGTTCACAGCGTGATCAAGCGCTTCCTTCTGCAGTATTAGAGCCCTGTCATAATCCCGAACCGCAATTGTCAACACCACGAACGCCCACTTATTTCGACTCATATCAGTTTTTGTTTCAGCCTCCTCCAGCAGTTCTAACACCTTGTCTGCGTCGCCAGAGCTTGAATAAGTTATCATAGCCCAGTTAGAGTAAATGTCAGACATATCAGGGTGTAATGATATTGCGCGCTTCGCTTCTTCAATCCCTTCATCATATAGACGCATATAATGGCAGGTTGTGATAAACGCGATCGAAATACTGGCGGAAAGCGGATCAAGTACAAGGCTTTGTTTTTGCAATGTGTAGGCCTCTTCCCACTTTCCCTGCCGACGTTTAATATAGGCAACTGATGACACCAGAAAAGGTTCATTCGGTTTCAGCGCCAGCCCTGTTTCAAATTCCTCCAGGGCTTTGTCATAGTGTCGTCCTACGTAATAGTAATAGTATCCTAGAGCCATGTGCGCGCCAAAATAGTCAGGATCTAATTCAAGCGCCTTGTCAGCGTTGCTCTTGATCTGTCTGATACGTTCTTCGGTTCGATCGCCCAATATCCAATACTTAATGGAGTGAATAAACGAAAGTCTGGCTAATGCTGGCACAAACGTGGGATCCAATTCTACCGCCTTCTTAAACATTTCCTCCGCAACAGGTTCTCTGCGATTGGAATACTCAAGACCCCTGAGATAAAAATCGTAAGCCTGCAAGTTCTTTGTCGGAACTGATGTAATTGCTTTCCGCTCGGCGTCGTTAAGAGTCAGATCAAGCGCTTCCGATATTTGAATCGCTATTTCCTCCTGTACCGCAAAAATCTGAGTCAGAGCGCGTTCATAGTTGTGCGCCCATAGATGAGTGTTGTCGGAAACATCTATAAGTTGTGGAGTAATGCGCACCCTGTCGGTATCACCGCTTTTATCCCAGCGAATTGTCCCTTCAAGCACGTAATCAACACCAAGTTCCCTGGCGATTTCCGGAAGACTCTTTTTGCTGTCTTTGTATTGTATGGCGCTCGTGCGAGATATCACCCCAAGTCCCGATACTGAAGCCAGTCGAGATGTAATCTCATCAGTGATCCCGTCGGCGAAGTATTCATCCTCCGGGGCTCCGAGATTCTCAAACGGCAAGACCGCCAGCATTTTCCTACTGACAACTTTTTCTGTTTGACCTTTCGGCCAGAAAGTGTTCCATGCAAAGGCGGCAATTATTGCTATGACACCCACAAACGCAACAGTAACCCATTTGGTTTTTTTTCCCGCTGTTGTGACAACGCCTGAAATTTGACTGTGGGAAATGAGCTGTTTCAGATCACTCATCAAACCTCTGGCGGTCTGATACCGCAGAGATGGGTCCTTCTCGAGAAGTTTTGAAACTATTCGTTGAATATCAGCGCTTACGCTGGATTTGTAGCGGGCCAATGGTTCAGGAGTTTCATTGATAATATTATAGTGTACGGCCGCCTCATGTTCGGCTTCAAAAGGCCTCCGGCCTGTAATCATCTCATACAAAACGACACCAACTGAAAATAGATCAGAACGATGATCAGCCTTCTGACCCTGCACCTGTTCCGGTGACATATAGCCGACAGTTCCCAAAGTCGAGCCGGTTTTTGTCAACTTTGTCTGACCAGCTACCGTTGCCAGACCAAAGTCCAAAATTTTCGGTATGCCATATGTGTCAACTATGATATTCGATGGCTTTATATCACGGTGAACTACGCCCTTATCATGTGCGGCGCATAGCCCTTCGCAGATCTGAATCGCCAGGTTCACTATTCTATCAGTATCAAGTTTTTCAGCTGAAGCAAAGTCCTTGAGATTTTGGCCTTCAACGTGCTCCATCGCAAAGTATGGCCGCCCCATATGTTCGCCGACTTCATAAATTGTGACAATATTTGGATGATTGAGCTTGGCGGCGGCTTTCGCTTCACGGGTGAAACGAGCGCGGCTAGCTTCGTCCTGATAGAGATGAGAGGGGAGAAATTTTAGAGCAACTTTGCGATCGAGTTGAGAATCCTCTGCAAGATACACCTCACCCATACCGCCCGCGCCGATTTTCCTTATTATTCGGTAGTGGGATATCTCCGTTCCGGCGGAGAGCGCTATATGCGTTTCGGTTCTATCGTCTTCCTGGTTTGAAGTCATGCTTAATCTAGTCTCGCCCGTTAATCTCCAACGTGGAAGATAAAAATTGACTGACGGACTAATATACTCAATGCCACTCCGGAGTGGAAGGCCCAATTTTCGTAAGACCCTGATTATTGTTTCCCGTTCTCAGAGAGAGGTTTTGTATCTTCCGGGAGCGTTTTACAAGGCAGCCTTAACATGTTATTCTCCTTTATGAATTCACCTGAATCGGAAGGACTATCGACTATGAAGATTACCAGGAAGATTATGAGGATTTTCGGATTCTACATGGAGGCTGTATTGATCGTTGCGCTCATGGCGAGCGTTTCTGTCGCTCAGCATATGGCAACAGATGAGTCAGACAGCGAGAAATCTTCTGACAAGTCCGAGAAAACCGAAGTAAAAGAAGAGCTTTCTGAAACCAAACATCATGTTGTGATCGACGGCAGGAGAGTGGACTACAAAGTCATCGCCGGAACAATGCCCTTGACCGAAGACATCGAAGACGCGAAGGCTTCGATCTTTTTCATCGCCTATACCAAAACCGGAGTGGGAACCAAAGACCCCGCTAGTCGGCCAATTACATTTTCGTTTAACGGCGGCCCGGGATCATCGTCGGTTTGGTTGCACCTGGGGCTGCTCGGGCCACGACGGGTGTTTATGGATGACGATGGTAACGCCACCCCACCGCCCTATCATCTGGTCGATAACGAATATTCAATTCTTGATAAAACCGATCTGGTTTTCATAGACCCGGTTAGCACCGGTTTCAGCAGGGCGGCGGAAGGCGAGGAGGCCAACCAGTTCCACGGACTCGAAGAAGACATTAGATCGGTCGGCGAATTCATTCGACTTTATATTACAAAATACGAACGCTGGTCTTCTCCCAAATTCCTGATTGGTGAAAGCTATGGCACAACCCGCGCCGCGGGGCTTTCGGGATATTTGCAGAACAAACGCGGAATATATCTGAACGGTATCATGCTGGTTTCATCTATACTGAATTTCCAGACTGCGCGTTTTACTGATGGGAATGACTTGCCGTATATTTTATTTTTGCCAACATACACCGCCACCGCCTGGTATCACGATAGGCTGGGGCCTGATTTACAGAAAGATCTGCAAGACGCGTTAAAACAGGCCGAAGATTTCGCTCTTGGCGAATACGCCAGCGCACTTATGCAGGGAGACAATCTCGGAAGAACCGCGCGAAAATCCGTTGTCAGCGAATTGGCGCGACTCACGGGATTGACCTATGAATATATAGAGAGAACGAACTTGCGAATCAAAATCTTCCGCTTCACGAAAGAGCTAACACGCGACTCCCGGCGCACAGTCGGTCGGCTAGACAGCCGCTTCATCGGAAGCGACGCCGACGCTGCCGGCGAATGGTCTGATTACGACCCGAGTTATGCAAATATCCTTGGCCCGTAC
>JACZUZ010000189.1 GCA_022572905.1 Candidatus Zixiibacteriota bacterium
GTTGTGGCCCAACAATGATAGAAAATAAGTCAAGAGCAATTCCCTTGATCGGCATTTTAACGGTTCTCATCCTGTGTCCTCTGACCGAGGTAGTCTACGGAGGAACGTTCTACACAAACAGAGACAGCGCGGCGGCATGGACGAGAGACGCAGATCTACGCGAGCAGGCCCCCGTCCAAAACCGTGGAACATTACCCTCGCTTTCATTCGGATGGGCCCTCATCTTTCCTCCTGACACAGTAGCATATCATGTCATAATGCAGGACACGCTTGTGTCAACGGGTGATACAACGTCCGATGGGGATGGAATACCGGCCGGAATGCAGATAACAGATTGCACACTCTGGGTGGAAATGAGCGTCCAGGCTCTCAATGGTACTGAAATCATATTTGATATTCATGCGCTGGATTCAGGATGGAATGAAAATGACGGTATCAACGCGGTGTCATGGGATAGTTCCCGGCAAGGCCAGGCCTGGACGACACCCGGTGGCACAAAGACTCTGGTTTTGGAGAATGCGTTTTCTTATCAAAAAATTGACGCAGATAGTTTCTACTGGCGAACTGATGTAGGAGGAATTCTAACAAAGTGGAAAAACAAAGCTGTGATTGTCGGTACGGGAGACTCGTTTCCAATACCGATCCCGCTGAGCGTCGCTCAGGGCATTTACCAAGGCACAACTTTCGGCGCATTATTTCGAAATCAAGACAGCCTGGGTGTGACGTTTCAAATCATTTCGAGTGAACACACATCTGTGGCAGGCAGGCCGATTTGGAGCTGGAATTACACCGATGGAAAAACACCAATACGCAGACGCCGCGCGCTCACCCAGGAGTCACTCTCGTTTGTTGCGCCAGCGAGCGTGGAGCGTTTTGTAGTAAACGTATCAATGTTGCAAGAGAAAAGAAGGTGTTTCCGTGCGCTGAATCAAGAAATGTTCCACAGAAGTTTGCAACAAGAGAATTCAATAGGATATCAATTGGGGGTAAAGTGAAAAAAATACTGACGGCGATTATGGTAGTGGTCGCATTGACAACGTCCATGAGTACGGCGCAAATCGTTAACAATTCAAGCGTCGGCGAAACCAGCGAGGACTCGCTCACAATAATAGCTCTTTCTTTGGACAGTCTGGGTTCCCCGTCTTCCGCTGATTCGTTTTTTGTTGTCGTATTCGGAGGAGGGAAAACAAACAGCTTCGTGTTCGCCGATAGCGGCTCCGCTACGATGATAGGGCTTGATACGGTACGGGTGGGGGGTGTGACATACTACTATTACAGTCGCAAAATATCAGACATTGATGGCGACGGTTCTCCCGGATATTATTCCGGATTTGTGACCGCAAAATCAAACTCACTGGCGCTTAGCTCCATCTCCAGATTTGACTTTCAAATTGTCGGTTGGGAACTGGATGACATGGGCGATTCAAGCGGGATCGCAGCTGTCCATGCGAAGGCGACGCACGATACGCTTGATGCGGGCTTTGCGACGTTAAGTCCGGTTACCGTTGGGGCAATGCAGACGGACGTGATAACGGACGCCTCTATTGCGAATCTGGCGATAGATATTGATGAATTCACCGGAACGTATGCGACTGTTCAATTTGAAGGCGCCGTCATGACAGGCGCGCTTCTGGACGGCTCGTGGAAAACAGCCATCTGGGGGCTTGATACGAGTCTGGTAAGCGTTGGATTTGGGGCTATGCTCAAAGATGTAGACAAATACAAAGCGCAGGGATTTTCCACATTCGACGAAACAACCGATTCTGTTTTCACCAAGGGTGGCGCGGTGGATTCAAATCGCACTGAACAAGGAGGAGGGTCCGACTCGACTTCTATTTCACGATGGGTTTGGAACACACCGTCGGCGAATCACATTAACAGCGGCAGTTTTGGCGACTATCTTGACGCGAAGATCTCAGGAGTCAGCGGAGGATTGGGCGCGTTTTCTGTTAGTGTGATAGCGTATGACAGCGCCAACGCGCAAGTTGTGCCGGGAGCTAAGGTGACGATACATAACATAGACCAAACAGCCACTCTCGCCCTCGGGGCCACAAACACCGCCGGAGCGGCGACATTTAATCTCGACGCCGATTCGTTTCTGGTAGTCGTGACAAACCACGCGTATTCGTTTCCGGCCTTTGATACAATTGTTGTTACTGGCGCCCAGAGAGACACCTCCAAAGGATTCCCTCTGGACCCGGGTACTCCGGTTGACCCCAATCTCACCAGAGTTTACGCATATCTAAGAAACATTTCTAACGCTCCCGACAAAGGCGCAATTGTTCGCGCCTACCTCCCGGCCGGTGTCGCGCAAACTTCAGGATCAATCATATCGCCTTTCGCGCTTTCGGCAACTGCGGATAGTCTTGGATATGTATTTCTTGATCTGATTCCAAACGCCGATCTAACTCCGGATACAACAAAGTATGAATTTACAATATATCGCACAGACGGGACAATACTTCGAAAGAGACTAATAGTGCCTGACAGCGCAAATTGGCGGCTCGTATGGTAGTCCTAAATAATACGCCGCAAAAAAGCCCTGACCCGATGCGTTCGGATCAGGGCTTTTCAACATGATCTCTAAAGTTACGAAATTATTAGCGTCGATTATCTATTGGCAAGGGTCCGGGCCTGCGCCAAACAACCAGTTAATATAATACACTAAATCTCCGGTATTGAATTCGTCGCTACAGTTGAGGTCTGCCCGGAAAGCTCCACCAACCGGCTCAGGACCACCCAAGAAGTAATTCACCAGATAAAGCACATCATCAACATTTGTAGTTTTGTTTCCGTCGTAATCCCCGAGCAACAGGATGCATGAGTTCTGGAACAACTGAGTATGAAAGCCTTCCAGATTCGTAAGGTCGGACAGCTCTACTGTCAGGAAATACAGCGAGTCATCGGTCAGACCATCCGGACCGAATGCTAATGTCAGTTGAGAGCCTGGAATTGGATGGGAAGGGATCGGGGTTCTGCCGGGGACTACCCAGCCACTTGGCAGGAGAAACGCGATTATCTCAACATCAGTCCATACATTTTCATAAAGGACCTGCGCAGATCCGTCTCCCAAAGTGTCCCACAGTAAATCTTTTGTAGTTTCGTCAAACGGATCCGAAACCGTGATAGTCAATATTCCCTCAGGTGTAGGTCTGCCTTTGGCTCCGTCAACTGCAAGCCAGCGCCCGGGCGAACCAGCGATACCTATCATAGCCAAAGCGCCGACCTCTTCAATTCTATTGCGCAGCTCGGCGTAACTCGGTTGGCGTGTATACGTAAGTTTCAGTTGGCTGAAGCCTATTATCGCGAGTTCGTTGCGGAATCCTTCTATGAACCGGAAATCATCCGTGCCCAGATTCTCGCGAGTCAGCATGAAATCAGCCAGCAACTCAGCGGTAGCGGTGATAGTCATTGGCGTTCCCCCGCCCATTGACTGAGTGAATCCCTGATCAAACCAGTATTTGATCGCGATAGCGCCAACTGCAGGTCCGCCATAGTAGTCACCAAATTCACCATTCGCGGCCAAGTTACCGTCAAGCGCGTTGCCGTTCGCGTCACCGAAAGCGAATTGATCGACGTTGATTAGCGACTTGGAGTGAACCAAAGACGCAGGCTTTCTGAAGTAAACAACCAGCGACGCATTTTCGTCAGGGTTTGTGTAGGTCACCGTTGTCGTACTACAGAAAACGTCAAAGTAAGAGTGCGAAGTCAATATTGGAACTGGCGGAGTTGGCTCAAGATAAACATTGATTGAATCGGCCACTTCTCGTCCGAGTGTGTCATAAAAGGCCGCTTTGAGTGAATAATCCCCTTCCGGCATTGAGCTGAAATCCCAAAAGTAGGAATATCCTGCGCCCGGCCCGTTCACGATTGCTTTTCTGACAGTAGTAGACTTGTCAGCGTCAACTCCCAGTCTAATCCAGCCGCTTCCGCCATCGTACCAGAAGACCGCGCTGTCTATGATCTTACTTCCGGCCGCTTCGCCGATCCAGAAATCCATAGAGCTGTAGAGAGTGTCTTTGTCTCTGGGTCCGATAAAAGCCACTGACGGCTCCGGCTCCGGTGGCTCTCCTCCCGGCTCGCCGACAGAGTAAAAAATTAGACTGCCGTCAAAATCAAAACAGTTCGCGCATGTGTCGGCGTCAGGCGGACCATTATAACAGCAGTGATTTGATAGATAAGCCTCGTGTCTGACCGCTGTGTCATCTCCCAAATCCAAGAAGCCGACTAAAGTGTCATAGAAGTTATAGTTTCTACAAAGAACCTGAAAACCGTCGGTTATCAACTCAAGACCCGACTCGATGAAAACCGTGTCTTCAAAGTGTAGTCCTAGGAAATATGGCCCGTTTACTACGACAGGTGAATCAAGAGGAACAACGACGTCATAAATGTTCGCGCTCGGGAAATTGATAAATCCACTCAAATTAGAATGAATAACTTCGCCGGGTATCGGGCAGGTTGAGTCAACACTCAAATCCACCGCTTCAATTTCAACCCTTATAGGAATACTGACAGCAGTTCCTACTTGAAGAATGAAGTGAACTTCTGTAATCGTAAAAGGATACGCCCCCGGGCAGAGCTCTTCCGGGTCCTGATAGACATTGTAAACTTCATTTCCAATAATCCAGCCGAAGATTCGCCATGCGGGCAGGCCGGCATGCTGAATTGTGCAGACTCTTATGGCCGACAAAGTAGCAAGAGGCGCCCAGGCGTTGATGTCGCTTCCATTCAGGGACAATCCTTTGATCGTGGTCTGCTCGTCGATCCTTTCTACACGAATCTTATCACCGGATGTAGATTTCGAATTCTCCGCTAACACTGAGCTAGCCAACATGAGAAAAAAGATTGCGCTGATCACGAGAGCGGCAAATCCAAATCTAAGAGTATTTGCAAAAACATACTTTTCCCGCGAGAAAGTTTCGCATTTCGCTACTTCATGACCGACGCTACCGGTTCGACCGGTGCGACCGGAGCGACCGGTTCGAGCGACTTTTCGATTTCTGAGCGATTCCATTCTAATCTTCATAGCCGTTTAGTCCCTTCACAATTCTTCCTTAATAAACATTATAGTCTGGCTTCACCCGGGAAGGCTAATCGGGCCTTTCGGGAGACCTAAAATAGTATTCACAGATCTTATACTTCTTATATCGAGCGAGCG
>JACZUZ010000190.1 GCA_022572905.1 Candidatus Zixiibacteriota bacterium
CAGGTGTATGGTAAGGGCATGAGCAACTTTGTAACATCCTTTCGAAGTTCCGCTGGATTTACTCTAATCGATATTCTGGTAGCGATCATCGTTCTTTCGGTAGTCTCTACTGTTGCATTCAAAACGATTCAACCCTCCATCGATGAGAGCGGCGCTCTCGAAGCCAAAGCGGAAATGGCAAGTTTAGCGCGAGCTATCGCCGGGGACTTCGCGCTTGGAGAGAATATGACAGGATCATCTTTCGGGTATGTGGGCGATATCGGCGCCTTCCCCTCTTCATTCGCAGACTTGGCAACCAACCCGGGGGGATACGCTACCTGGAACGGACCATATATTCGCGATGACTTCACAGAAGACGCAGGGGGCCATCTCATTGATCCCTGGGGAGCGGCCTATGCATATAGCGCCGGTGTTACTATTACATCAACAGGATCAGGGACAAGCATTGTTCACCAGCTCGCGGGAAACGCGGCTGATCTACTCAGTGTTTCCCTGAGCTGTACTATACGCGGGGCGAACGGATCCCCTCCCGGCGCGGATAGCGCCAACCTCATTGCGACTATCACGTACCCGGATGGCGCAGGATCAATGGCCAGCGACACAGCCGTAGTTTCCTCAATCGGACAATTCAGTTTTAGCGGACTTCCAGTCGGAATTTATTCGGTCAGAGTTGTGGAGTTAATCGCCGGAGATACAACAGAGGTGGCTCTCAAGGCTCTGCCCGGCGCAACTTCAGTTACAAAAAACATTAGTATGCGCTTGTCCTCAGTGTCCTTTTGAGAATAATTATTTCTCGCAAAACTTCGTCTCACATTGAAACAATCAAAATGGCGCATTCAGTGAGGGTAGTTCTCACTGTCAGCGCTCGGATAAATCTACGGATTATCTGTAATCAAGTGAACCATCTATGGGGTTGGTTCGATAATGAGATATAGATGATTAACTTCCCGGACAAAATGCTCAAAAGATCGTCAAACGAGGAGACCGATGACAAACTTGAAAGTCGCTCTATAAGCGAGGCCTCAATTCGCCCGATTAGATCTTTTCCACATCTGGAGTGGGCGATTTCGGTGGCGATTCAACTGGACGCAAATTCGTTTCAGTATTGCGTTGCGAAGAAGTCTCCTTTTGGAACGAAGATTCTAGACTATTCGAAGATATATCTTCCAAAAGACAAAAGAACGAAGGAAAATCGCCAGGAATTTCTGTCATCCGAAATATCACATCTTGTAGAATCTTTTCCTCCCTGCAAAGCAAAATACACTCTCGTTGTCGACGGTGAAAATGCGGTTTTTCGAGTTTTCGATCTACCACAAATGCCAGCGACCGAGCTTGCCAAAGCGGTATTCTTCGAAGGGGAAAAACGCACGCCCTTTCTATTGGAAGAGGCGCATTACGGACACCGCGCCATCGAGAAAAAATCCTCAGCGTCTACAAAGCAAATAACTGTCGCTCTAAGCGCTATCACTCGGGAACATCTCCAAAGTCTGACAGATCTTTTTGGAACCTTTGGGATCAAGTTTGAGAAAATTCATCTCGACGCCGAAGTAATGGGCCATCTGCTGTCGTTAGTTCCTGATTTCAATATCAACAGTCCATACGGTATTCTGAACATCAAACCGCAGGGATCAGACTTCGCATTTTATCGGGGAGATGCATTGAAGTTCCTGCACCGCTCATCGGTTGGCTCCGAGCAATTGCATCTGTCAAACCATATGGCGGACGTTGATTCTAATGCGTTGCCCAGAGAGCTGGAGAGATTCGCAAAAACTCTCGCATTTGAGGCTGAAAGCTGTCTCGATTACTATTCCGCGCAAGGCTCGGCGGATTCGCTAGACCGATTTTTCGTAGTCGGCGATCTTACATATTCGGATGAAATTGTCAAGGGATTCACTGAGAGATTCGGTATTTCATTCACTCCCTTCCCTGTCGATTGTCTTAAGCGCTATTTCAGCGATCCCTCAGCGGCGCTTCCTGGTGTCGCGGGCGCTCTTTCTGTGATAGCTTCGGCCGTGAGCTCCCAAGAATTTTGCGATCTCGCTCCACAGAAAACAAAGCTTCTCAGGCAAAGATCAACGTTCATTCGCCGCTCGCTGACGCTTTCTCTGGGAGCGCTGGCATTAGTGGGTGTCCTTGTAGGAGGCGCTCTTCTGAAGAGATCATACGCTTTTGAGCAAAAACAAGCCCTTGCCAAAGCGGTTGAGGACATTGAATCATCTTCCGGATTCGCTTTGAGTGTCGTACTTGAGCGCCAGTTGGCTCTCCATGAGCGGCTTGTAAAAGATTTAAGTTCTAACTCCGGTTCGTATCATCTTATGATGAAAGAACTGTCTAGCCTGACACCAGAAACGGTTGAACTGAGATTTTTCGAATATCTATCTAACCAGACCAATTCACGACCGCTTTTGACAGGAATAGTTACATCCAAAACTATCCCGCCGGAAATCATTCTGGCCGATTATATTTTCAGACTTGAAAGCTCACCCGTATTCAGCAATGTGATTCTGGAATCGGAATCAAAACACCGCAAGGGATCATCCCGGATGATTACTTTCACTATCAGACTGGACGCGCTGACATGATTCCAATCCACAAGAATACAATCATGCTTTCGTTGGCTCTGGTGGCTTTCGTTGTGGCGAGTGTTTTTCTGGTTCAGCGCCCGATTGAGGAATCGTATCGGGATGTCTCCATCGAATTTCAGAATTTAAGCGCCAAAATCGAGCGGTACGGTTTGAAGTTCAGACGCGTGAATGAAATTCTCCAGCGCAGAAATTCTCTCTCTTCCAAAAGATCGCTTTTGCTGTCTACGCTTTATAGTTGCCAGGAGGCGATGAAGCTGGTGGAAAATATCGATTCAAGAGCAACGCGCCTTAATCTCAATATTGGAGAGATTTCGCCGTCGGTGAATGAGCTGTTGCAAATCGGAAACACACTTCCCGGAGACAGCACTCCTCACTTTTTGAATATATCCGTAGGAATGACCGGTGGTTTCAAGGAAGCGGGAATATTTCTTGAAGAGATTCAGGAGGAGAATTGGTTCTGGAATCTTAACAGCATTCATATAAGAGCTCGCGAAGAAGGAAAAGTTCCGGCTGAATACGCGCTGAGCTTTAAAGCCATTCTTGGACCGGTAGGTATCAAAAATGAGTGACAAGACACGTAAAATTGTTCTTCTGGGAATACTGGCGCTTACTACCATTTGGGGATATAATAATTTCTCGAACCCAGCCCCCGCAACCGAGGGGACTCCTGCAAAGTCAACTTCCGCTACTCAAGCGCTGACAATAGATGCATCGGCCCGTCTGCCCGAATCAATTGTGAAGACACTCTCTGACAAGCCCTGGGGAGACGATCCATTCTATGATCGTACAACAAGACGCACACAGACAGCAACGCCACTTGAGCCGAAGTTGCAGGCGATTTTCTATAACGATGTGTCATCCTCGGCTTATATCGACGGACGTCTTGTCAGAGTAGGTGACAAAATCGGCGATTCGGAAGTTAGTGAAATCGGACCAGACTCTGTCAAACTTGAGAGAGACGGAAAAACTATCACGCTGATTATCAAAACAGGATAAGTCCGAAATGCGACACACTTTCAAGACAGTCAAAATATTACTGTGCGCTAGAATTCTATTATTGTCGCAGAGAGCAACATCTCTTCGCTCCCAGAGCGCCAATACTGGTCACTACTGAGAGATCAGTGCGGACTACTGTGACATGCGCGGAGAATGAAACTATTGTTATCGGTGGACTCTTACAAGAGAGCGAGATTGTCAATATCGAGAAAGTGTTCTTATTGGGTGATGTTCCTATTCTGGGCGCCTTGTTCAGGCATAAGCGCATAGAAACCGAAACTACCGACTTAATTATTATGATCACACCGACCATATTGCGTTAAGACGGCCGTGACGCTATCAACGAGTACTTATTTTGTACTGTATTAAGTCTAATTAAAAAAATTTGCGCTGAAACGAAATTTACTTCCAGCAGTAGCCTTTGGCATTGCTGAATAAAAGCGGCAGAGCCAGCGCGATAAACCCCAGATCACGCCAAACGACGCCCCACATATCTCCGGCCACTTCGGGATTCTGCGTAAAACAGCCACAATCAATATTGATACCTTTCGAAATAGCTATCAGTACGGCCATAGTGAAAACGACCAACATCAAGTTGATCAGGAGAGATGAAGCTCGTCTCCAGAACCCCAGAAGAATTCCCAAACCCGCAACCAGTTCAATCCAGGGCAGTGTTAGAGCAAATATGTTGACCGCCGGGCCGGGGATAATGTGATAATTGTTGACCGATTTCGCGAACGCAGCTGGATCGAGAATTTTGCTGTAGGCGGCGTAAATAAAAATTCCGGCGACTGCCAAACGCAGAAGCAGAATTAGTTGCGGATTGTCGATCAAGCGTCTAATCATTACGCAATACTCTAACCTTCAATTTCTCCTGTTGGGCTCAAACGAAAGGCGGAGCCACCCGAATCTGTCGGCAGTTCTCTTAGCTCCCAGTCATTCCATCCCCCAAAGAAAATATTCACTCTTGTAAATCCGGTGTCGCTGAGAAATCGGGCCAAATAAAGCGAAAGGTCACAATCGGCTCCACCACAATAAATCACAGTTGTCGCAGACCAGTCTGAGCTGTTTAGAAAGTCCGTGAGATGAATTTCCTCCCCTTCAAAGGGAACGTTTATTGCGCCCTCAATGTGTCCCTGCTGGTAATCGTATTCGTCACGAGCGTCGACGAACAAAACGTCGGAGGCGTTAAACAGATTCGCAGCTTCGGAGACAGAAACATACGGCGGATCGGTCGAATCGGCCGCTTCGGGAATTACGGCGGTGTCCCCGGGGGAGAAAGCGAGATAATGGCCGACATAGTACTTCGGAGCGGAGTCATTCACGAAGAAATTTAATGTTCCCAGAGCAAATGAAATCACAACGATAGCGACGACTCGGATTATTGTGTGTGAACTAAACATTTATTTTTTTAGAGATACTTCTTCTCGAGGCCGGCCCGATGTGGGGCATAGAGACTTTTACTAAGATGCTGTCGAAATGTTTCCGACTTACGCATTAACAATGGACCTAACTCAGACCCACGATCACTCCTACAATAATCACTCCAAGGCCCAACAACAA
>JACZUZ010000191.1 GCA_022572905.1 Candidatus Zixiibacteriota bacterium
ATTAGTTATGGCCTCGGCTACTTTCTTGCGCGGCGACTTCATTGTGCCATAATGCAAATACGGATATCGAAAATAGCGGCGCTTCTGTTTGAAACTGGACAAGGCCGGCTCGATAGTCGATGCGCCCTTGGCAACATCGGATAGAAAACTCTGAATTGAGTTTTCATGAAAATCAACGTGTGAGAAACTGTGGTTGCCCAAAATGTGGCCTTCATCGAGCCACCTGATTAGTAGCTCCCAGTCGGAGTCTATATTAGCGCCAATCACAAACCCCGCTGATTTAATTTCCCACTTGCGCAAAACACGCAGTATATCCTCGGTTAGCTCAGCGCGGACTTTTGGATTTTGCGCGGCAACCATCGGGAGATCATCAAAAGTGATCGCGATCTGGCGGACAGTATCGACTTTCTTGCCTGCGAAAGCCGGAGCGCAGAGAAAAAGGACCGCGATCAGAGCAAATCCCAGAACATATCTCATATTATATCCTAAATTGGTGGGTGTTGTTTTCATTTGTTTTCTCTATTAAGGTTCAACGAACCACACACCCATTAGATCGCGAAGAATATAGGCATCACGAGCAAATTTAACATCCAAAACCATCCGCAAGTTGGACTTCCGGTCGGTAAATGTTATTATTAAAGTCGTCATGAATGATGCGCTCGCCATAATCGGGAATCTCATGTTTCAAAGCAAGGTTGACGCTATGCTGTCTGCCAATAACTTGGTGTCGAATCGAGCCAGAACTATTGAAGACGCGAAGACTTTTGTTAAAAATTCCAATCCCCGAATTGTTATTCTTGATCTCTGCCAGAGCAAGGTCGATCCGCTCGCATTCATTGAACATCTAAGATCAAACGAAATTTCGGATCCCGGACCGATCCTCTGTTATTCCTCACATATTGAAACTGAGCTGATGGAAAAAGCTCGCTCTCTGGGAGCGACCCGCGTTGCCGCGAATTCTCTTATGTCCTCCCGAGGCGCAGAATTGATTTCCGAATGTCTCCGCGCCGCTTCGAACGAACCATCACGCTGACTATAGTTTTCACAAAGCGCTTTCACCTAGTGTTCTTTCACAATGTTTTCTTAAAGATTTCCCGCGCGTTTTTTCAACGCGTTTTTTTGAATAGTCCCCTGCGACTTTCCGCGATTTAGTTACTTGCCTTCGAACAGTTCGTCGCCGTGATTGTTTGTTTCGGTTCTCGATCTTTCTTGCTCGATTTTCTCGGCAATATGCTTCGAGCGTTCCATACTTGCGCGTATGCGCTGAATTATTTCCACGTTCTTGAACGGCTTGGTTAGCAGGTGTTCCGCGCCAAGTTCAAGGGCGCCTTTTGGAGTGATCTTATTTGAGTGTCCGGTAATAAGATAAACCGGGAGATACGGATAAAGCTCCTTAGCTTCTTTGAGAAGCTGGACACCATCCATCTCGGGCATAACAATATCGGTGATCAGAATAGAAACCTGGTTCTGCTTCAAAAACTCCAGAGCCTCCTTGCCGTTAGTCTTGACGGTCACCTGGCAACCGGCGGCCGAAAGAGATCGGCTGAGAACCTCCCGAACTGTTTCCTCATCATCGACGACGAGAGCTTTCACACCTTCTAGAACTTCAAATCCCATAATAGTTTTACCGAAAATTCGCCCTCTTGCATATTTAATCGGCCCGAATCTGTCGTCTCTTAAGCCATAGACCCCGGACAACCAAGGATATTTGTAAGACGTTAGAACTGATCGACTTAGAATCGCGGGGTTATTTGATGCGAAGTGAGATCAAGGCCGCCAGGGCTTCGGCGATCATGGCCCAAACACGGGCGAGAATAGCGATTGCCCCGGCGGTTTCATTATAGAACGAAGCTAAGGCGCCAGCCAGGAAGATCTCCCTCACTCCTATTCCACCGGGTGCGAATATGGCCAGATAGCCAATTTGATGAGCGAGGGTGAAAGCGCCGATTGACTCGAAAGCGTTCGGAGCGTTATCAGGAGCGATACTTATCAGAAATATGTGGAAGGCCAGTCCGTGTAAAATCCAGTAGAGAGAGTATCCAAGAAAAAGTAATCCGGCGTCTTTTTTCTTGAGCGAAAGCGAAACCGGCTCTCTGCCAAACTTTACCAGACCCCTGTTCGCCAGATTGAACATAGTAGCGGGCATAAAAATCAACCCCATAAGGACCAGGAGAGATGCAACAGCCACGAACGCGAGCGCAGGAATAATCCAGTCTTTTTCTGTGGAAGGAACTATGCCCGGCTCGAGTATGGCGGCCAGAGTGATAACAAGAGCGGAACTGGGCAGGGCGAAGGCCTGACTGATTACAAATGACGAAGCGGCGTTCTGTTCGCGAACTCCATAGGGTTTTGCCAGAGCCATAACTCCGACCGCCTGCCAGATTTTCCCGGGAATATAACGCCCCAGATTTGCCAGAAACGTGATCCGAAAAGCGCTAAGAGGGCCGACAGCATGTCCCAAATTTCCGATTATTCGACCCCACAAAGCCCCGGAAAGAAAATACGCTACCAGGACAAGAATTATCGAAGCGCTCGCCAGAAAGGGGTTGATACGCCAGGGATACTCGGAAACTTCACTCCAGTTTGTTGCGAGATTCCAGCCGAGCGCACCGAAAAGCGCCAGAACCAGAACCCACTTCAACGCCGTCTTGAGATTTGCCATGGTAGCGGCATTTAAGGGAGTAGTCAAGATTTCCTTCCCGGCGCTTTAACTATGATCGTCGACAATGTTTCCATATGCGCGAGAAGATAGCGGCTCAAGAATCTCTATTTAACAAAAAAATGTCGCGCACAAAAAAATCCCCGCCGGAAATGCGGGGATCATAAATTTTCGTTGTTTATGTTCAATCGAAGTTTTCTTACAGGCCAGTGGTCCCGCAGACCGGGTCCGGCCCATCCTGAAAAATAAACTTAACAATATAAGTCGCGTCGCCAACGTCGATTGAATTGCTTCCGCTGACATCCGCTTTATCGTTGCAGTCTGGGAACTCACCGTCCTCGAAAATGTATTTCAAAATAAAGATCGCGTCGCTAATAGTAATGTCTCCGCTATTGTCAGCGTCCCCAGGTAAGTTACAGCACCCCCCGCATCCCGGGCAGGTCGTTACCGCTCCCGCAATTATTATTGGAGCCGTTTTAAAGCATTTGCCATACAGACCTGGGACAACGCCGTTTACGCCGACAATAGTTATTGGATTCGTTGTGTTCGGCGCGCCATTTGGGATAGAGAAATAGAGGCTCAGCACGGGACCGGCCCCGGAATCCAGATCGGGCGAAGTTTCCGCCAAAGATGAAATCAGTGAATACGCCGCCCTCTTCCCAAATGGATCGATGGAAAGCTCATCGAGCTCTTCAAAGTATTCCGTCCGCAATCCAGCTTTTGAGGCAGAGTCAAAAACGAGCCCTGTCGGCCCCGCCCAGGAAAAAGGAATATTTATTATCCGTAACGGAAGATAGTTGTGAACATAAATATCAACTCGCGCTACATCACCTGGGCTGGCAAAGGCAGTGTCGCCGGAAAGTGTGTCGAACACAACTCCTGACATTTCCTGAAAAATAAAAAGTTGCCCATTTCCGTTGGACGCATAGGCGTAGCCATTGGGAGAAAAAGCCCAGGCTCCCCACGCCCCTGAATAGCCGGAATTGTCGGATATCGGCCATGTGTCATAGGACGCTATTTGTTTTGGGCTGGCGGGATTAGTGGATATTTCTACAATGCGAATGCCGGACTCATAATGAGAGATAATCATCGTATCACCGCGAAAATGAACATTGTGCGCCAAACCCGAAGGAGCAAGGTATTCCCCTACCAGATATATGCTGTCGATATCTTCCATGTTCCAAACTTTCAAAGAGAGGAACGGTGTTTCTTCTGTCGTGGCCACATGTCGCCTGTCACCTGAGGGCCAGACATTGTGAACATACCCCCCTGTGGTAACATTGACTGAAGATATGAAAGTCGCGCTCGACTTATTTGACACATCCCAAATACTGAACAGGGGCGTCGAGCCCTGCGCCAGATAGGCCGTGTCGTTCATGACATACAAATCATGAATGCCGCCGCCCGGGCCGAATTGACCGACGAATGTCGGATTCTCCGGATCGCTGAGATCATGAATATACACGGCCTGGTTTTCGGTAAAAGAGCCTTGTATGTAGAGAAAGCCCATGTTCGTATCTATTGCGAGATTGTGCGACGGACGAATTCCGTCGGGGTTAATTGGAAGCGTTTTAATGAGATGAGCGCTGTCCGGAAGAAATTTCAAATCAATAATCATTAGTCCGTCGTTTGTCCCCAAGCACTCAGATACGCAGTAGAGATAACTGCCGTAGTTGACCATATCCCTCCATTGCGTTCCGCCGCATATTCCGAACCTTGGCGCTGTTATTTTATTCAAAACAGTGAGAGTCGTCGCGTTCACAAACTGAACTCCGCCGTCAACCCCCATAATGGCATAGTCATTCCCAAAAGAATCAACATATCCCCATACATCGCTTCCTCCAAAAGAGCCAAAGCTAAAAGTTGCTAAATGACAAAGCCCGTAGATAAATCCGGAATCAGAAGCGCTTAAGAGAGGCTTGGGTGAATATATGTCCGGAAGAGTGAGTGTTGCCGTCCACAAACCGGATGTTTCGGTTTGCGACTGGTCGAGAGGAATCCCCTCTGATAATGGAATAGCCTCGACGTTTATATGAGTTGTAACTATTATTACTAATAGTACTCCGCAAAACTTCATGGCGCTTCTACTTCCTGTCAATGTGTTTCCTCCTGCCTTGGCTCTCGTGGATCGCAATTAGTCTAAGGTTGAATCTGAACTGTTGTAGCGCTCGTGAGGTGTAATCGGGCCTGGTGAGTTAGCTGAATTTCAGGCCCTATCTCCATAAACAGACGATGGAGTAGAGCTTGTTCCCAATAATACGTAATTCCGGCCCGCAACCAAGCGAAAATATGGTATCTTTTAGGCCGTTTAGAGTCTTAAATAGGACGTTTGGAGGTAAATGGGGCAAATAATTTGCGACGATTCGGCTGTTGTTGCGAGTCGAAGAGTGTGAGATCAATTCGGAAGATGATAGATTAGAATACCGAAAGAGTGGGACGCCTTG